>CAMWUH010000033.1 GCA_947177325.1 uncultured Bacteroidales bacterium | reverse complement strand
GTTAACCACCATGAACGCCGCAGATGCCGACTTTGAGTTCCGGTTTGGTTGAGCGACCTTTCTTAACGCCCATTTCTACCAATTGGCCAACGCCTTCTTGATCGAGAACTTCAAAGGGATCGGTTTTGATGATGCCGTGCTCTTTGTAGAATTTGAGGAACTTGGGAGCATCGTCGCGTGAGAAACCGAATGTCATCTGAGTCAAGTCGTTTGTGCCGAATGAGAAGAAATCAGCTACAGTAGCAATCTCGTTGGCAGTCAAAGCTGCACGAGGCACTTCAATCATTGTACCTACGAGATAGGGGATAGATTGACCTTTTTCTTCAAACACTTTAGCTGCTGTGATATTGATGATATCTGCTTGGTTTTGTATTTCTTTCAATGAGCCAACCAAGGGAATCATGATTTCGGGATGAACATCAATGCCACGGGCTTTGCAAGCGAGGGCAGCCTCGATGATTGCGCGAGTTTGCATTTCGGTGATTTCGGGGTAGGTGATACCCAAGCGGCAACCGCGGTGACCAAGCATGGGGTTAAACTCTTCGAGTGAGTCAACTTTAGCTTTAACTTCAGCAAGAGTGATACCCATTTCATCGGCAAGCTCTTTTTGAGTAGCGGTCTGATGAGGTACGAATTCGTGCAAGGGGGGATCCAGCAGGCGGATAGTAACGCCGAATCCGTTCATAGCTTCAAAGATACCTTCGAAGTCTCCACGTTGCATCGGGAGAAGTTTGTCAAGAGCTACACGACGACCTTCAACATCGCTTGCGAGAATCATTTCGCGAACTGCCTTAATGCGGTCGCCTTCGAAGAACATGTGCTCTGTGCGGCACAAGCCGATACCTTGAGCGCCGAAATGGCGAGCTTGCTTAGCGTCGCGAGGTGTATCAGCGTTAGTGCGAACAAGAGTTTTGGTGTATTTGGCTGCAAGATTCATGATTGCGCCGAAGTCGCCGTCAAGTTCAGGCTCAGCTGTGGGCACTTGACCGTCGTAAACTTCACCGGTTGAACCGTTGAGTGAAATCCAATCACCTTCGTGATAGAGTTTGCCACCCATTTCTACGGTTTTTGCTTCATAGTCAACTTTGATTTCACCTGCGCCTGATACACAGCATTTACCCATACCGCGAGCAACAACAGCTGCATGAGAAGTCATACCGCCTCGCATTGTCAGAATGCCTTGTGCAACAGCCATACCGCGAAGGTCTTCGGGAGAAGTCTCGATACGAACCAGAACCACCTTCTTTTTCTTTTCTGCCCAAGCCTCAGCTTCGTCAGCGAAGAAAACGATTTGACCGGTAGCGGCACCGGGAGAAGCGGGCAAACCTTTTGCCATTACTTTCGCACGTTTCAAAGCTGCTTTGTCAAATACGGGGTGGAGCAATTCATCAAGTTTTTGAGGCTCCATGCGAAGCAAGCAGGTTTTTTCATCGATTTGGCCATCACGAAGAAGATCCATGGCAATCTTCACCATAGCGGCACCTGTGCGTTTGCCATTACGGGTCTGGAGCATCCAGAGTTTACCATCTTGGATAGTGAACTCCATGTCCTGCATATCTTTATAATAGTCCTCAAGCTTGTGAGCAATTGAGATAAGCTCGGCTGCACAAACGGGCATTGATTCCTCGAGAGAAGGATATTTTGATGCGCGTTCCTCTTCTGAAATGCCTTGAAGTGCTGCCCAACGACGAGAGCCTTCAACAGTGATTTGTTGAGGAGTGCGAATGCCGGCAACTACGTCTTCACCTTGAGCATTAATCAGATATTCGCCGTTGAAAATATTTTCTCCGGTCGCGGCATCGCGAGAGAAAGCAACACCGGTTGCTGAGTTGTTGCCCATGTTGCCATAAACCATAGCCTGAACGTTAACGGCAGTTCCCCATTCTTCGGGAATTTGGTTCATGCGACGATAAATGATAGCGCGTTCGTTCATCCAAGAGTCAAACACTGCGCATATACCACCCCAAAGTTGCTCCCATGCTGAATCGGGGAAGTCTTTGCCGGTGTGATCTTTAACAGCCTCTTTGAAGAGTTTAACCAGAGTTTTGAGGTCTTCGACATCAAGCTCGGTGTCGAGTTTTACGCCTTTTTCCTCTTTTACTTTCTCCATGATTGCTTCGAAGGGATCGATATCAGCTTTTGATTTCGGTTTCATACCCAAAACAACATCGCCATACATTTGTACGAAACGACGGTAGCTATCCCATGCAAAGCGAGGGTTGCCGCTCTTTTCAGCCAAAGATGCAACTGTAGCATCATTCATGCCGAGATTAAGCACTGTATCCATCATGCCGGGCATTGAAGCGCGTGCACCTGAACGTACTGAAACCAAAAGAGGATTTGAGGGGTCATCAAATTTTTTACCGGTCAGTTCTTCCACGTGAGCAATGGCCTTTTCAACGTCGGCTTTGATTTTTTTAACCACTTCGTCTTTGCCATATTGAGTGTACTCACCACAAACGTCGGTTGTGATAGTAAAGCCGGGAGGCACAGGCATCCCGAGCTTATTCATTTCGGCGAGGTTGGCACCTTTGCCACCGAGAAGGTTACGCATGCTTGCGTCGCCTTCGGCTTTGCCGTTACCGAATGTATAAACTCTTTTCATTTTGAGAAATAGTGTAGGTTGTTAATTAATATATGTGTATTATTCTTTTTTGCTTCCAAATTGAAGCACGGTTGAGCACACTCTGCCACGCTTCATATTATTTGTGATTGCAAATATAGTCAAAACTGCTCTAACTTTAAAATATCAGCTTACAATTTTTCACTGTAATGATTGATTTCTGCATTATCCCTCTCAATTAAACTAATTTTAAAATACCGGGCTGAAAAATCTCGAAGTTTTTTGTAACTTTGCGTAATTTAATTTGTCCATTAAAGTATTCCAATTATAATGTCACGCAAACGCAAAGAACTCCCCGTTTTAGAAAACGTTACCATAACCGACGTTGCCGCTGAAGGTAATGCCTTGGCTCGTGTTGATGGCCTGGTGGTATTTGTGCCTTACGCTGCCCCGGGCGATATAATCGACGTAAAACTCGACCGAAAGAAGCATGGATATGCCGAAGGTCATATCGAAAAATTTATCAAACCATCAGATAATAGAGTTACACCTCGCTGCGAGCATTTCGGGGTTTGCGGTGGTTGCCGTTGGCAACATTTACCCTACGAGTTTCAAATTAAAGCAAAACAAAAACAAGTAAAGGATGCTCTTGATCGCATTGCTAAAGTTGATTATCCTGAAATAAAGCCGATCTTAGGGTCAAAACAAATCTACGGCTACCGCAATAAAATGGAATATACATTCTCCAATAAGTCGTGGCTGACATTTGAACAAATGCGCTCAGGGGTTGAATTCCCCGACCGCCGGGCAGCCGGATTTCATATCCCCGGAGCGTTTGACAAAGTGCTTGACATCCACACTTGTCATCTACAAGACGACCTTGGCAATCGCATACGTCATGCCATAAAGGATTTCTGCAAAGCCAACGATTACGAATTTTACGACCTTCGAAATAATGTCGGATTTATTCGCACGGTTATGATTCGCATAACTTCTATCGGTGAAGTAATGGTAGTTGTAAGCATTGGTGAAGATAATCCAGATAGAATCAACAAGTTGATGAGCCACTTGGCGAATAAATTTCCCGAAATTACGTCTCTTCAATATGTCGTCAACACCAAAGTCAACGACACGATTGGCGATTTGGACGTAAATGTGTTCCATGGCCGACCTTTTATTGAAGAGGAAATGGAAGGCTTGAAATTTCGGATTGGTCCCAAGTCATTTTATCAAACCAATTCCCTCCAAGCATACGAGCTATATAAAGTAGCACGTGATTTTGCTGACTTGAAAGGTGACGAACTCGTTTATGACCTATATACCGGCACAGGCACAATAGCTAACTTCGTAAGCCGAAGATGCCGTAAAGTAATCGGCATTGAATATGTACCTGAGGCTATTGAAGATGCAAAAATCAACTCCTCGGTCAATAATATTGACAACACTCTATTCTATGCCGGCGACATGAAAGACATCCTGACCGATGAGTTCATTGCCTGTCACGGTCGCCCTGATGTAATGATTGTTGACCCGCCGCGAGCAGGTATGCACCCCGACGTTGTCAAAGTTATATTGAATGCCGAGCCCGATCGCATTGTCTATGTCAGCTGTAACCCCGCTACCCAAGCGCGCGATCTCCAACTTTTAAACCAAAAATATCGCATTGAAGCAGTTCAGCCGGTCGATATGTTCCCCCACACCCATCATGTCGAAAATGTGGTTAAACTCGCTAAACGCTCTCCTGAAGAAATATCAGCCCTCTCCGGTGTGCAAACAGGCAACTGATACTCCAATTGCATCTACATATTGGAGTTATAGTATTCCGGATTGCCGGTTACCTCTTCTCCGATAAAAGAGGGTAGAGGTGGCTCATCTTCAGCCGACGGCAGCTCCACTTCTGCAACTACAAGTCCGGGATTCGGGTAGAGAAATTCATCAATCTCCCATATCATCCCCTCATAGCTTACTATGTATCGGACTTTGTTGATGACAGTTCCCTTACATAAGGCCAACATTTCACGACCGTCTGCAATCGGTATTTCATATTCCCATTCATTCCTCACGATGCCATTATTTTGACCCTTTATAGTGATGAATGCCTTGTCATTGATAATTCTTACTCTGACTGTTGCTTCAACTTTTCGGCTCAAATAGCCCTGGGTAATATCTAATTTCTTTTCAGCAAGCGTTTGATAATCATTTGACTTGACCAAATATTTACGTTCTATCTCTTTTGCCATTTTTCGTCTGACTTAAATTTTTACATACACAAAGTTACCATTTTCTTTTATATATCTTTTACACCTGACAAAATATGTTTTTCCGTCGATGTTTCATAATAGCTGTTGCATCGCTGATAATATCTATCAGCCAAACTGCTGCCGCTGTTAACCCGACATCGCCAATCAACATTGACACATTGGGCACAGAGGTCGATTTGCCGGCAGTCAATGTCAAAGCCAGGAAAGAACATTACTCCAAGCGTAATAACCCCGCAGTTGAGCTGCAAAAGCAACTTCGTGATTTAAACAAACAATTAAGCCCCTTTCAGACTCCCTTTTACAGTTATCGGCAATACGATAATATCGTTATCGGTTTAGACAAGTTTTCTGACTCTATTAAATCAGAAAGCAAATTTGCATTTCTCAACAGTGTCATTGATTCATCCGCGGTTGCTTCAACCCGTTATCTGCCGCTCTCGGTGAAAGAACGAGCATCATTAGTGTTGTCGAGAAACAAGCCTGCCACAATCCGCACCCTTATCGACGGATTGAAAAGCAGTGGTGTTGATGATATTTTTGAGCGCGATAACATCATCACTTACATTGACGATGTTTTCCGGGAAATTGACATTTTTAACAATGACATCGTTATTCTTGGTAACCGTTTCGTGAGCCCGTTATCAACCCTTGGCCCCGACTTTTATCGTTACTATATCGGCGACACTATTCAGAGCGGAGGAGAGGCACTTGCTTCACTCGATTTTATTCCCCGCAATAATGCTTTCTTCGGTTTTTCAGGTCGAATTTGGTATGATCCTGTGGACTCTCTCAAGATGATTCGAGGGGTTGACATGAAAATTCCCGGTAAAACAAATATCAATTTTATCGAAAATTTCGCAATAAGTCAACGCTATTCTCCGTCACCTAACGGCTATCGGCTCAAAACCCGAGAAACAATCACCGGGCAGTTAGCCGCCATATCGGGTACCAGGGGGATAATCATAATCAAATCCGGCAACTTCTCTGGCCATAACTTTGAACAACCGGCTAATACCGAAATTTTCGAAAGGTCACAAAAAGTATTTACCACTCCCGATGCATGGCTGAAAGATGACGACTTTTGGCATAGAGTGCGTCCTCGCTCCACATCGCTGACTGACAACGAAATGACTGCTATAATGAGCGAACTCCGCTCTATAAAGCAATATAAATGGAGTGAAATACTTGCAAAAATAATAGTGCAAGGCTATATCCCAACCGGCAACCCTTCTAAAATAGATATTGGCCCGGTCAACGCTATGCTTAGCTTTAATGATATTGAAGGCACTCGTTTTAGACTTGGAGGAATGACTACCGCCAAACTCAACAATCATGTTTTTCTTAAAGGCTATGGCGCTTATGGCACACGTGACCACAAATGGAAATATAATGCCGAAATAGAGTATTCTTTTCTACCTAAAGAAAATCATGCCGCAGAATTTCCTGTACACTCAATCCGAGGTCAGTATAAATTTGACACCTACGGCCCCGGCCAGCATTACGCCTTTACATCTCCGGATAATATTTTCCTGTCGCTACGTCGCGAGAAAGACACCCTCCAACTCTATGAGCGCAAAGCTTTACTCGCCTATAAGATTGAAACTTTTAATGATCTGTCTTTCGAACTGTCGGGCTGCTATCGTCAGTTTGAATCTTCTCGCGGACTTTCGCTTCACCGGCCTGATGGTCTGTCAATCCCCCGAATTAATGAATCCGAATTCAAAGCTACAATTGAGTGGAAGCCCAATCAAAAATTCTATCAAAACCGATCATCACGCCAACCCATCAACAACGACGGACTATGCATAAGCTTGACCCACGACTACTCCCCCAAAGGATTGTTCGGCAACGATTTCACCTGTAATTTAACGTCATTGTCTATAAAAAAACGATTTTGGTTCTCAGCATTCGGATTTATCGATATAATGGCAACCGGAGCTCACTCGTGGTCAGTTTCTCCATTCACAGCATTAATCATTCCCAACGCTAATCTGTCTTACATTATTCAACCTGAAACCTATGCATTGCTTAACCCAATGGAATTTATCCTCGATTCCTACGCCTCTCTCAATGTCAGCTATCATGCCAATGGCGCCATATTAAACAATATTGCGGGCATCAAACGGCTCAAACTCAGAGAAGTGTTTGAAGCCAAGGCATTTATTGGACATCTAAGCCAAGCCAATAATCCGGCTTTCAACCCGTCTCTCCCTGCATTTCCTGCCGGCACACATACCCTTGACGGATGTCGCCCGTATGTAGAGCTATCAGCCGGCATTGACAATATTTTCTCTCTATTCAGAATTGAGTATGTGTGGCGCTTAACATATCTTCATTTTGAAAACATCGACAAATCAGGCATTAGAGTAGGCATGAAATTCCATTTTTAGACCGATATTAAATAATTCTCTGTCAAAATCATCTTTTTTTAACGTAAAAACGGAAAAATCTACCTTAGAAATTTTGAATTCTTTTCTAATAGTTTTAACTTTGTGGAAATCTTCACTACTTCAACTACTAAACAACTGCTCACAGTAGATACTATCACAATATAAATTCATGACAGGTCGACTAATCTCTTTCTCGATTGATTACTCTTTGATGCATTCTCTCGCGGGCAGTTTTCAGATATAGCGCATGGCTCGCAGCAAATTTGTAAAAAATTTCATTTTGCTCCCCTTATCCAAATTATATGGCTTTGGAGTAGGGGTTCGCAATGTGATGTTTAAATTTCATATCTTGCGCGAGCGCTCATTTGATATACCTGTAATTTCAGTTGGCAATATCGCGGTTGGTGGCACAGGAAAAACGCCCCACACTGAATACATTGTCAATCTTCTCAAATACAACTATAGAGTTGCCGTTTTGTCGAGAGGATATAAAAGAAAAACACGCGGATTTGTACTCGCCACCTCTCGCTCTACCCCCAACGATATTGGTGACGAACCATATCAGATTTATCAGAAATTCGGCAATGAAGTAACGGTAGCTGTTTGCGAAAACCGCTGTCAGGGTATTGAAGAGTTGAAGAAAGTTGACCCCGACATAAATCTTATAATCTTGGATGACGGCTTCCAGCACCGCTATGTCAAGCCGGCTATCAACATCGTCTTAACTGAGTTTTCCAAACCTGTTTATGAAGATAAATTGATGCCGTTAGGACGTTTGCGCGAATCCAAAAGATCGCTCAATCGCGCCGACATTGTTATCGTTACAAAGTGCCCTGATAAACTTCTCCCTCTCGAATATCGAATCCTTCAGGAAAACTTGAAGCTTTTCCCTTATCAAAAGCTGTTTTTTTCACGATTCGTATATCCCGGACTTAGACCCGTTTTCCCTGAAAACGTCAATCCCAAACAAATCCCAACTCTTAATTGGCTCTCTCACAACGACACTTTGCTTGCTCTTTCGGGCATAGCCAACCCTCGTCCCTTTGTAAAATTCTTAAAAACGCATCAAGCCCGAGTTAAGGTTAAAGTATTCCCTGACCATCATAAGTTCACTCGAAAAGACTTGGCTGCTATTGAAGATAAATTCCAGCAGATGCCGGGCGAAAACCGATTTATCATCACAACTGAAAAAGATGCTGTAAGGTTGGCTAATAACCCTTATTTTCCTCAACACCTCAAACCCTACACCTTCTATCAGCCTATTGAAGTTGAATTTGACGACAGGGCAGAGGAGCCATTTGACTTCGATTTGAAAAAGATTATTCGTGATCGAAACCTTAATCTCGGTCGATAATCTGCTTTCAATTAATTTGAAACCTTTTTAATACCTAACACTATAATTCAATTTGATTAGCTATGTTACAACAAATTAATCAAACCGCCGAATATCTCAGAAGTCGTGTAACAATGCCTATGCCCAAGGATGCCATAATCCTCGGCACTGGTCTGGGCGCTCTCGTTGACCACATCGAAAACCCCCAATTCATTCCATATACCGAAATCCCCAACTTCCCTGTTTCGACCGTCGAAGGTCACTCCGGAAATCTCATCTTCGGCACACTCGCTTCTCGCCCCGTAATTGCAATGCAAGGTCGCTTCCATTACTATGAAGGCTACGATATGAAGCAGGTAACATTCCCGGTCAGAGTGTTCAAGGCTTTGGGTATTGAACGTCTTTATGTTTCAAACGCCTCCGGTGGCATGAATAAAGAATTTGAAGTGGGCGACGTAATGATCATTACCGACCACATCAACCTTTTCCCCGAAAACCCCTTGCGTGGAAAAAATTACAACGAACTCGGTCCGCGATTCCCTGCAATGACTCGTGCTTATAGCCCCCGCATGATTGAGTTAGCCGACAAAATTGCCCAAGCTGAAGGCATTCGCCTGATGCACGGCGTATACGTAGGCGTAACAGGCCCCACTTTTGAAACTCCTGCTGAATATGAAGCATTCCGCATTATGGGTGGTGATGCTGTTGGAATGTCAACCGTGCCCGAAGTCATCGTAGCTAACCATGCTTCAATGGAGGTGTTTGGCATCTCGGTTATTACTGACCTCGGTGGTAAAGACATTACCCAAGTTCCTACCCATGAAGAGGTGCAACAAGCCGCAGTAATCGCCCAGCCCAAAATGCTGAAAATCGTACAAGGCCTGCTCCGACAAATCTGATTTCGTTAAGAATGCTCTAAACTTTTACCCTGCAATTTGTGTAGTAAAGAGTAAACATTCAGATTATTTAGACAAATGGAAAACCAAACAGAGATCTCCACATTAGGCGAATTTGGTCTTATCGACCATATAACCGAAAACCTTCCCATCCATAACGCCTCAACTAAAAAAGCCGTTGGCGACGACTGTGCCGTCATGGACTATGAAGGGAAAAAGGTGTTAGTGTCAACCGACCTGCTTCTTGAGGGAGTACATTTTGACTTGACCTACGTCCCCCTTAAACACCTCGGCTATAAATCAGCAATCGTCAACTTTTCTGACTTATACGCCATGAACGCCCGCCCTCGGCAAATCACCGTTTCGCTCGGTATTTCAAAACGCTTCACCGTTGAACACATCGAGCAACTATATGCCGGCATTCGTTTGGCTTGTGAAATATATGGCGTTGACATTGTTGGAGGTGATACTACATCATCCCGCTCAGGCCTCGTAATTTCTATTACCTGCATAGGCGATGCAGACGAAGATAAAATAGTTTATCGCAACGGCGCGAAGCCTACTGACTTGATTTGTGTTTCCGGCGACTTAGGGGCTGCCTACATGGGCCTGCAGCTACTGGAACGCGAAAAAATAGCTTCGGCCGGACAAAAGGATTTTCAGCCTGATTTTGCAGGTAAAGAATATCTTGTTGAACGTCAACTAAAGCCTGAAGCACGCCGCGACATCATTGACGAACTCGAGAAAGCCGGCATTGTACCAACATCGATGATGGACGTTTCGGATGGCCTTTCCTCCGAGCTTTTGCATTTGTGTAAGCAAAGTCACACCGGTTGCCGTGTTTACGAAGACCGTATTCCAATTGACTATCAGACAGCCGTCATGGCCGAGGAAATTGGCATGAACCTCGTTACTGCTGCAATGAACGGCGGCGAGGATTATGAACTCTTATTTACAGTGCCCCTTTCTGACCACGAAACTATTAAGAATATCAAGGGCATCAAAATTATCGGTCACATGACCCAACCCGATATGGGCTGCGCAATGATTACTCGTGACGGCGCCGAATTTCCAATTAAGGCTCAAGGGTGGAACCCGCTTAAAGACGCAGAAAAATAAATTGCATATTTTATCAAAAAAAGCTAACTTTGCAGGTAGAAAATTCTATCACAAACTAAGAGAACATTAGAGCTTTATATGATTAACCGTGTTTTGATACGTATTAAGGTTGTTCAAACTCTCTACAGCTATCTCCTGACTAAAAGTGATTTCACTATTGCAGGAGTTCCTGAGAAAGCAACCCGCGACAATCTTTACGCCTATCGAGTTTATATCGATTTGCTACTTTTGATCGTTAAACTATCAGGCCGAAAACTATGTCCGGGCGATCAAGCATTGGTGTTAACTACTGAATCCGGCGCCAACCCTTTCAAAAAAAGCTTGGTTGCTGAAGCCCTTTCGACGATTTCAGAAATAAAAGAAGAGGGAGTGAAAAACGCCCATCGTCTGAGCTCAATGAATAAAGCCGTGGTTGCTCTTGCTGAAACGCTGCAACGCCAATCGGCTGTAACCGACTTCGCCAAAAAGCGTAAAATTGATTTGGAAATTGAGTCTAACCTTTGGCGGACTCTACTCGAATCAGTTATTTTGAAAGATGAACAGCTCAAAGAACAATTCCGATTAGCTGCTGATGGCGACTTTACCAACGTAGGTTTCGAACGAGGCGTCAACATGGTTATCGACACTCTCAAGAGCTACACCGAATCTCGTACATCTCTCATTAACGCACGAAAATCTCTTCGCAAATCGCTCGATCAAGCTTGCTTGCTTTACCACGCCCTACTTCAATTGCCGGTTGCATTAGTCAAAATGCAGTACGATAATATTGAAGCAGCCAAAATTAAGTATGTGCCTACTGCCGACGATCTCAACCCTAACACGCGATTCGTTGACAATGCTTTTGTTGCTGCAATTCGTGAATCGGCCGAGATGGAGTCATTCTTTAAAGAGCATCCGTTCTCTTGGGACTCGGAGTACTATTTGCTCAAGACCCTCCTCGATAAAATCATGGCCTCGAAAGCTTATAGTGACTATATGGCCAAAACCGAAACTTCCTTTGAAGAAGATGCAGAATTTTGGCGCGACCTCTTCAAGCAGGTTATTTTCACAAGTGACGCTCTCGATGAAGCTCTCGAAGGCATATCAGTCTACTGGAACGATGACCTTTCCACCATTGGCACTTTCGTATTGAAAACCATTCGACGTTCAGCCATATCTCCAAGTCATCAACTTCTCCTACTTCCACAATTTAAGGATGAAGAAGATGAGAAATTTGGCGAAAAGCTCTTTACTGACACACTCAACGGCTTTAAAGAGTATCGTAACCTGATTGACCAATGTATCGACGAATCAAATTGGGACCCCGAGCGAATTGCCTTTATGGACACTATCATTATAGCAACAGCGCTTGCTGAAATAATGAATTTCCCGACAATTCCTCTGGTTGTGTCAATTAACGAATACGTTGAAATTGCCAACTATTACAGTTCCCCACGTTCCGGTCAGTTTGTTAACGGTGTATTATATGCGATAGCATCTCGCTTGCAGAATGAGCACCTTCTCCACAAAACATTTGACAAGCCTGAGAAGACTGATAAAAGTAACTAATCCAAAATTTCGTTTGCCACTAATTATACTTCATTAATATGCTTAACTTAAATTCTATCCTTTGCGATGCTGCTCCCGCTGCAGGCGGTCAGGCAGGTGGACAAGCCGGCTGGACAAGCTGGATTTTCATCATCGCCATTATTGCAATCTTCTATTTCATGATGATTCGCCCACAACAAAAACGCCAGAAAAAACTCGCCGCCGAACGTGCTGCCCTCTCAGAAGGCGCTAAGGTTATCACTGCAGGTGGTATTC
>CAMWUH010000032.1 GCA_947177325.1 uncultured Bacteroidales bacterium | reverse complement strand
CCGCGATAGCTTTGTGTCGGCGGGTTAGTCCCGACGTGAATATGGTCGTTGCAATAATGCTGCGTAATCTTGTTCAAGACGACCATCTGCAACTTCATTCGGTAGCAGCCGAGTGGAACGATGATGTGGTTAAACTACTCGAGGGACTGCACAAAGTTTCGCAACTCTATCAGAAACACACCTCTGTCGAGAGCGATAATTTTCGCCGATTGTTAATGGCCTTCGCCGAGGATATCAGGGTGATAATCATTATGATTGTTGACCGTCTGGAATTGATGCGTCAAATAAATCATCACCCCTCAGAGAAATTGGTGCAGGATGTGGCCTATGAGGCAAATTTCCTTTATGCACCTCTGGCCCATCGACTCGGTCTGTATGCGATAAAAGGTGAAATTGAAGATATGTCGTTGAAGTTTACCAATCGTAAAGCTTTCAATGATATCGCCTCAAAACTGAATGAGACGAAAGCTCGCCGCGATGCCTATATAGCCGACTTTATAGCCCCCATTAAAGAGCGCCTTGATAAAGCCGGCCTTAACTATGAGATGAAGGGACGCACTAAGTCAATTTACTCAATATGGAAAAAATTGGTTAAGCAGAAATGTGACATAGAACATATCTACGACCTTTTTGCCATAAGAATTATCATTGACACCCCCTTAGAAAAAGAAAAAAGTGATTGTTGGCTGGCATATTCAATTGTCACTGACCTCTATCAGCCTAACCCTATAAGACTGAAAGACTGGATAAGTGTGCCGAAAACCAACGGCTATGAGTCGTTGCATATCACAGTGGCAGGTCCCGGCGACCGCTGGGTTGAGGTGCAGATACGCACCCGGAGAATGGACCTCGTAGCAGAAAAAGGCTTGGCGGCGCACTGGCGCTACAAAGGCATTAAAAGCGAGGGCAACATGGATGCGTGGATGAATAATGTCCGCGACATTTTGGAGAGTGGCGACAGCGGTCCAATGGAGTTGATGCGCAATTTCCGAATGGATTTCTACGACAAAGAGGTGTTTGTTTTTACCCCGAAAGGTGATTTATTCAAGCTGCCTCTTGGCGCTACCATTTTAGATTTTGCGTTTAATATCCACTCCAATTTAGGATGCCATTGCATTGGTGCAAAGGTTAACGGCAAACACCAAAAAATCAATTATAAACTTCGCAGTGGCGACACTGTTGAAATTCAGTCAGCATCCACTCAATCGCCCAAGCAGGATTGGCTCAATTTTGTTGTAACCTCCAAGGCGCGTACAAAAATTCGCCAGACACTTAACGAAGCCAATGCCTCAGGCAATGCTATTGCAAAAGAAACTCTCTATCGCCGATTTAAGAATAGAAAGATTGATCTGGATGAAGCCGTGTTGATGCGGACGATAAAGAAACTCGGCTATAAGCAAGTTACTGATTTTTATGCCGATATTGCACGAGATGCACTTGATTTACAAAAAGTGCTCGACACCTACGACTCGTTGACTGAAAAACCGATAGAATCGATTGAAAGAGTATCGGCTGAAGAATATACCATGCAACTTCCCGAGAGTGACGACGCTATGTCGACTTCTGATGTTGTTGTGATCGGGAACAATATAAAGGGCATCAATTATAAGTTGGCCAAATGCTGTAATCCCATTTATGGAGATGATGTTTTCGGCTTTGTTTCGGCTGAAGGGGTGATAAAGGTGCATCGCACTGACTGTCCCAACGCAGCCAACATACGCCAGCGCTACCCTTATCGACTTATCACCACGCGATGGTCAGGCAAAGTCGGTGAGCAGTTTGCAGCTACATTAAAAGTTGTGGGTGTTGATGACATTGGCATCGTCACCAACATTACTTCCATAATAAATAAAGAGAAAGATATATCGTTGAGAGCTATTTCGATTGACTCTAACGATGGTTTGTTCCAAGGTCATTTGACTGTTGGATTAAATGACACGGTTGCATTGAATAACTTGATAAAGAAAATCAAAACAGTGAAGGGCGTAAAAGATGTTACGCGCTCCCGCTAACAATACCCGAAATGATTACTGAAATGAAAGCAAAATATCTGACAATATTCTCGTTGGCTATGTTGGTAATGGCCACAATCCAAAGTTGTAAAAAAACGCTGACAATCGAGGAGCAACGCGCCGATGAACTGTTGCAATCTGCCGGTGAGGCAATTGCTGTAGGGAATGGAGATTTGGCAATAGAACTGCTTGACTCCGTCGATGCAGGCTATTCGGTTAATTCTACCATCAAACGTCAAAGCCTGGAGTTGCGCCCAAAAGCAATTTTGCTTCAAGCGAAACGTCAACTTCAATTGGTAGAAGACTCGATTACACTGTATAACGCCAAACTTGATTCAGTAGCTAAATTAATGACTCATATTGACATTGCAGGCACTGACGGCTACTATGTCTCAAAGTCGGATGCTTCCAAGGGAGCTGCGATTGCGACGACAGGAGTGTTGCCTCGTGTTGACGAAACAGGATGTTTTTATTTGGTATCGTCGGTAATTGGTGCAGGTAATTTACATCACACGTCACTATTGTTCAACGTAGGGGATGAAATGGCGACTACTGACACAATTCCTTATGACGGAGATATTAACTATCGCATTAATGGATCGGAAATGATTAATTTTATCCCCAAACGAGTTGAGCGAGTAGCTGACCTGCTGAGACGTCATGGCGAAGATGAATCCGTAACGGTTAAATTTATCGGCGAGCGTGGTGGCTCGAAAATGATTACCCGTAAAGTTAAAGATTTTTCAACACCTCTCGCCTACTCTGCATTAATTACTGATACCCGACGTTTAACCTTAGAGCGTGAACGCTTGAATGAACGTATCAGGTTGGCTGAAGAAAAGATATCATCAAACACCCCCTCGGAATGAAGTTTTCTGACATAACCGGACAAGAAGATATAAAACAGAGGCTACGACAGCTTGCCGATGATGACAAAATTCCGCATGCACTACTGCTTGAGGGAAAATCGGGCATCGGCAAAATGATGTTGGCGCGGGCCTTCGCGCAGTATATTCATTGCCAAAACCGTGTCAACGGCGACAGTTGCGGGGTATGCGCGTCATGCCGGCAACATCAGTCATTCAATCATATCGACACCATATTCTCATTTCCGGTTTTGAAGCGTTCGGGAGAGTCTATGGCCATTTCCGACGACTATGCTAAAGAGTGGCAAGAATATTTGCGGGAGCAACCTTATATGCCGTTTGAATTTTGGCAGAGAGCCCTTGGAAATGAAAATGGCAAGCCTATGATTTATGTGCATGAAAGCATGTCAGTAATCAGAAAGCTTAACTTCGCTTCTCACGGCTCAAAATATAAAATTGTTATTATGTGGTTGCCAGAAAGAATGAATCCTGAATGCAGCAACAAGATGCTCAAGATTATTGAAGAGCCGCCCCGAGATACAATTTTTATTTTCACATCAAATAATCCTCAAGCTATTCTGCCAACAATTTACTCACGTTTACAACGCTACCAGGTAAAACCGTTGACTGAAAACGAAGTAGTCGATGTGTTAACTTCCCGGTTTGGCGAGAATTATGAAGCGGCAGTAGAAGCGTCGCGATTGTCAGGCGGGTCAGTTAATGTAGCGCAGAATTTGGCATCTTCAATGGGTGAACACGCCGAAATGCTGGAGAGCTTCAAAGAATTGATGCGAAGCGCTTACCAGCGTCGAATACTCGATTTGAGGAAATGGAGCGATACACAGGCAAAGCAAGGCCGTGAATACTTGGTACGGTTCTTGAATTATTGCGAAAATCTTATCGGAGAAAACTTTATTTATAATTTGCATAATCAACAGCTCAATGCATTAAGTACAGCCGAGGCCGATTTCAGCAATAAATTCGCCCGCTTTATAAACGAGCGTAATGTTGAGCGCTTACGCAAAGTCTTTATTGAAGCGGCCGAGGATATAAGCGGCTACACTAATCCGAAGATGGTGATGTTTGATGTTGCAGTGAAAACAATTTTATTATTAAAAGCCTGATCAGAATTAATGACAGTTACGCCATTCTTAAAGCAACTTGCAGCTGAATATGTAAATAACGAAGCCGGCAATTTAATCGATTATTGCTTTGTTACTCCTAATAAGCGAACCGCAACCTTTCTATTGCATTACTTTTCAGAAGTGTCAAGAGAAAAGGAGGTGGATTTTATAATGCCTGAAACTGAAACCATTTCAGATTTGATTTCCGACTTAACCGACACGGTTGATGCTGGTCGAATCGAGCTTATCTTCATCTTATATAAAGTCTACAGCAAAATAGTTACCGCTCACGCGTCTAAGAAGATGTTGGAAAAAGGAAGTAATCTGCTTGATTTCAACAAATTTCAGTACTGGGCTGAAGTGGTGCTAAATGATTTTAACGACGTTGATAAATATTTAGTTGATGCTGAGCAGCTGTTCCATAATATAGAGGTCATTAAAGAAATAAAGTCTAATTATTTGACTCCCGAACAATATGCCGAGCTGCAAAAATATTTTAAAAGCATTGAGATGCCTCCGGAAGCAGAAAAATTCTGGGCGCATGTTATTTATAAAGGCGACGGGACGATTGAAACTGCCTCAGAACGGAAAAAGAATGTGCCGGGCTTCATTAAGCTTTGGCAATCAATGTTTGAGTTATACACTGAGTTTAAGAAAGAGCTCCGCACACTTGGACTCGCTTATTCCGGTATGGCTTATCGCGATTGCGTTGCCCGGTTGAAAACTATGGGAGCGGAGGACTTTCGATTCAAACGTTATATTTTCGTCGGCTTCAATGTCTTGTCAAAATCAGAAGAGGAAATTTTTGATCAATTCAAGCGCAAAGGTATCGGCGATTTCTATTGGGATTATGCTTCGCCGGCGTTTGAATTTAAATCTAACTCCGCAACACGTTTTCTTTCCAAACTCGTCAAAGAATTTCCCTCGATTTATAATGAAGTAGGGCGTGAGAAACTTCCTTATCCAAATATTGAAATCGTTTCCGTCCCTTCAACTTTGGCCCAGACACAGATTATAGCCGATTTAATCAGCTATCAACATAGCGACCTTTTAGCCTCGGAGTTGTCGGAAAAAGCAACTTTTGAACATGCGCAAAATCAATTGATGAATACGGCTGTTATTTTGCCTGACGAAGCCGTTTGTCTCCCCCTTTTACGTTCATTGCCGGAGAAACTTTTGAGAGTTGAGGTGAATGTGTCAGAGAAGCGTTCGTCAAAGAAATCGCTGCTCAATGTCACTATGGGCTATCCATTGCGACAAACTCCAATCGCTACGTTGTTTCATGACATTATTCAGCTTCAGTTGAGGTCAAAACTAAACAAAAATGGAGGAAATTTCCTTTATACCGATGTTTTGAAGTTGATAACCAATCCATTAATTAGAGAAGTTGATCCTGAAGCATGCGATTATTTAACGGCGTTGATTAATGACAATCGATACTTTCAAGTTCCCGCTGATTTGTTTGACGACCCTAAACTTGCTTCCCTGTGCCCTGTATTTGTGTTGGCCGACACCGATAACTGGTTTAACGCTATAGACTATCTCAACAACCTAATTGATTGGTTATTAAATAGCCTTGATGAGCAAGATGTTGAGTTTCAAGTTTTTGACGACGAATTTGACGATATATTCATTGACGATAAGGCGCTGTTTGGCGATAGAATGATGTCAATGCAGCAGGCATTTCTTGCATATTACAAAGATGCGCTTGAGCAGTTTGTTAACCTTATCACCACCTACATGAGGCCTGAGGAAATTTTCCTTCAGACACATACGGTGTTTCATCTTGTTGACCGGTTATTGGGCAATCAGAAAGTTACCTTTACAGGTTTGCCGCTTAAGGGATTGCAGATTATGGGTGTACTCGAAAACCGAAACCTCGACTTTGAAACTATCATAATTCCTTCGATGAATGAGCGAATTTTCCCTCGCCGTCATTTCTCTAAGTCGTTTATACCTAATGCTTTGCGAGAAGCATATCAAATGTCGACAATAGAGCATCAGGAAAGCATCTATGCCTACTATTTTTACCGAATGATTTCAAGAGCTAAAAACATAGTGCTATTATACGACGGTCGAAGCTCGGGTACAAAAAGTGGCCAGGTTTCACGCTATGTCGATCAGCTGATGTTTATGGCACCGCCTGAGAATATCAAATTCACGGCGAAATCGTTTGACGTTAAGCTCGAACGAACAAAAGGCTCAATTGAAATCGTTAAGACCGATGAAATAATGAGTCAAATCCGGCAGTATCTTTATCCTAACGGGAAAAAATTCCTGTCGGCAAGTTCTATTAATGCTTTTATCAATTGCCCTCTTCAATTTTATCTCCAAAACATCAAGGAATATTACGAAGACGAGGAGATGAAAGATTTCATGGATGCCAGCATTTTCGGCAAGGTAGTGCATTCGGCCCTCGAAACCATCTACAATAATCAGCGTGAGAAAGCAACCGGCTCAAATCATAAACCACTTTATGTTGACAAGAATGTTCTTAAAGAAATGAGAGCTGATAAGGTTGTCAACGAAGCGGTTGCTTTTGCAATCAGAAAGGAATATTTGAAAAAACCTGATAGCACTGCCCCGCTCATCGGTCAGAATGATATTTACCATCATATTATGGTGGAAATGGTAAAAACTCTTTTGAAAAAAGAGGAATCGCGCACTCCATTCTATTTTCTTGAAGCAGAAAAGAAAAAGAAAATACCATTCAAGGTTAACGACGATTTAACTATTAATCTTACCTACGTGATCGATAGAGTAGACTTCGTTGAAACCGAGGGGGAGAAAATATTGCAAGTCATTGATTATAAAACCGGTAGCGACAAAACATCAGCTTCGTCAATGGACGATTTGTTTAATACCGATAAACCGGGACGAAAAAAAGCGTTGTTGCAATGTTTGCTTTACTGCAACGCTTATGCTCAAGACCACCAATTTCAAGGGAAAATGTCGCCTTGGATTTTCTCGCTTAGAAACGTTGCAAAGGATAGTCTGTCTCCAATAATCATTGAAAAAAAAGATGTAACTGACTATCACGACTTTAATGATGAATTTATGGAGCGATTGACTGAAGTTTTGAACGATCTGTTCGATCAGAATGTTCCCTTCAGGAATCAACCTTCCGACGACCACTGCAAGTATTGTCGATTTAAGGATTTGTGTAACTAATGGAATAAATAGTAGTGAGCGGCCTGTATATTCATATCCCTTTTTGCAAGTCAAAATGTGCTTATTGCGACTTTTATTCTATGCCTCATAGAGAAGAGTTGCATTCAGCTTACATCGACGCTTTGATTGCCGAGGCCAAACAACGGTGTGAAGAAGTAGGCCGCGATTTTGACACTATATATATTGGTGGTGGAACACCATCAGTGTTATCTAAAGCAAATCTGCAACGACTTGTCTTCTCACTTTCAGAAATCTATAATTTATCTGAAAATGGAGAACGCACCATTGAGGTTAATCCCGATGATGTAACCAATGAATATGTTGATTTCTTAGCATCAATCGGATTTAATCGCATTAGTATGGGGGTGCAATCATTCAATAACTCAACACTAAAGTTGATTAATCGGAGCCATGACCAAGACAGTGCTTTGGCGGCACTGGAAGTCCTGGCCTCAAAGCAATGGAATTATAGTGCCGACTTGATTTATGGTTTGCCGGGAGAAGGATTAGCTGAATTTGCAGATAATCTCAAATTGCTTTTGAAATTTCATCCCAAGCATATCTCGGCCTACGCTTTAATGATTGAGCAAGGAACAAAGCTATGGGCAATGGTGCAGGCCGGGAAGTTACAACCTTGCCCCGACGAAGAGTTTGTTGCAATCTACTATGACCTGTGCGAGGCTCTGCGTAGTTCTGGCTATGAGCATTACGAGATCTCTAATTTTGCCAAACCGGGGTTTAGGGCCATCCATAATTGCCGCTATTGGGATTTTACTCCCTATTTAGGCTTGGGCCCCGGAGCCCACAGCTTTGATGGCTCATTACGTCGATTCAATCCGGCCAACCTGAAGGATTATTTAGGCACTTTAGCTGACAATCAGCAATTTTTCAAAATCGAAACCGAAACAGTTGTTGACCAACTCAACGACTACATCTTCACCTCGCTTCGCACCGCTGCCGGAATAAGTAAAAAATTCCTTGAACTACGTTTCCCCTCTTATGCCGGTCAGTTGTGGAATGAACTCGCCAAGCATCCCCAAATATTAACTAATGCGGAATTTGGTCGAGTCGATGAGAAGAATTGGTTAATGAGTGATGCTATTATTCGTGACTTGTTAATCGTGTAATAATCACGTGTTAATCGTGGTGGTATGGCTCTCCTCTCATTATCGTCATTGCCCGATATACCTGCTCAACAAAAAATAGTCTGATCATTTCGTGAGAGAATGTCATTTTTGAGAAGGATAACTTCATATCCGCACGCTGATACATCTCGTCGGAGAAACCGTATGGGCCGCCGATAACGAAAATTAAGTTGCGCGAAATCTCCACCATCTTCCGTTCAATGAATTCAGAGAATTGGCGCGAAGTATATTCTTTTCCACGCTCGTCAAGCAACACTATGAAATCCCCCGGTCCAATCGTTGATAAAAACATCTCCCCTTCCTTGATTTTCTGAACATCTGAAGTCATTGCCTTGGTGTTTTTTACGTCAGGCAAAATTTTAAATTCAAATGGTACATAATGTGTCAGGCGTTTGGTGTAAATATCTATACCTTGTTGTAAATAGGAGGTCGTTGTTTTACCGATGGCAAGCAATTGGATTTTCATTTGAAATTATGTGGTTTTTTCTTAACTTTGTACAAAATTAACTAAAAATAGGAACTTTATGAAAACTAACGACGAATTAATCGACGACCTCCTTAAACTTGCATTTGCCGAAGATGTCGGCGATGGCGATCATACCACTCTGTCAACTATCCCGGCAGAAGCCAAAGGTAAGCAACAACTCATTGTTAAAGAAGATGGCATATTGGCCGGAGTTGATATTGCACGCAAAGTGTTTAAAATGTTTGATCCGGAATTGAAAATGACCGTGTTTATCAATGATGGTGCTCGTGTGAAAAAAGGCGACATTGCTTTCGTTGTTGAGGGTAGCGTCAGATCGCTGCTTCAAACAGAGCGTACAATGCTCAACATTATGCAACGAATGAGTGGCATCGCTACTATGACCGATAAATATCAAAGCCGCCTTGAAGGGCTGAAAACCAAAGTGCTTGATACCCGCAAAACGACTCCGGGAATGCGATTGCTTGAGAAAGAAGCTGTTGCGATTGGTGGAGGGAAAAACCACCGTATCGGCCTCTTTGATATGATTTTGATTAAAGACAATCACGTTGACTTTGCCGGGGGTATCACAAATGCGGTTAATGCTGCCAAAGAATATTGCGCCAAAAACAATAAAGATTTGAAAATTGAAGTAGAAGTCAGAAACACTGCTGAAATTGATGAGGCTTTGGCGGCCGGTGTTGACCGCATTATGCTTGATAACTTCACTCCGGCTCAAACTGCCGAAGCAGTGAAGCATATCAATGGTAGGGTTGAAATTGAGTCTTCGGGAGGTATCACATTAGATACTCTTCGCCAATATGGAGAAACCGGTGTTGACTATATTTCTGTTGGAGCACTTACTCATAGCGTCAAAGGTCTCGACATGAGCTTCAAACACGTTGACTAATCTTGATAATAGATATCCCTAATCTCTGACTTCTTGCCGATAAACGGTTTATGGGAGGTCGGCAACCGTAAAGCCTTTAAATGAAGGAATTATTTCGTCGGCCTTTCCAAAAAGTTTATCGGCAGAGTTGGTGGTAGATAAAGCGATTACCTTGGCGCCACTTCGTCGGCCTGCTTCCAGCCCTTGGAATGAGTCCTCGAAAACATAGCAATCTTTGATGTCGCAGCCACATTCTTTTGCCGCTTTCAAATAACCCTCAGGATGTGGTTTGGAATTCTCAACCATCGACCCGTTTATTATTACATCAAAGTAATCGGCAAGCTTTGGTTGCTGTTGCCAAAGGAAGTCCATTTTCGCGTTGTCGCTCGATGTAACTATTGCCGTTTTGAAGCCGGATTGTCGGAGGGTTGTCAGGAACTCAGTGACACCATCAAAAATTCGATATTTCATGTTGTCCTCAAAGGAGTGGATGTCGTTTTTCACTTGCCGGCGTGTAACATCATCTTTGAAGTATCGCTCTAAAATTTCTTTTAGAGTTGACCCCTTGATGTCGAATGCAAAGGTCGGTGACGGCTGATTATATCTTCGTCCAATCTCCGCCCAAAATTCAGTATATAGCGATTCTGTGTCAATAATGACTCCGTCAAGGTCAAATAAAGCAGCTCTACGTGTTTCCATGGCTCAAAATTACAACAAAAATTCAACAAACTGCCGATAAGTGGTGTTAAATATTATAGAATAGATATTTTTGAATATAATTTATGTCATCATCCACGTCGTCAACTATTTCATCCACGTCAAATCAAGAAAATGCCCTTGGCTCCAAGTCAATCGGTAAGCTTTTGTTACAATATTCTGTGCCGGCCATTATTGCAATGGTTGCCACTTCTTTGTATAATATTATCGACAGCATTTTCATAGGCCATGGAGTTGGTCCGTTGGCAATTGCCGGATTGGCGATTACCTTCCCTTTAATGAACCTGGTAATTGCATTCTGTACGCTTGTGGCGGTTGGCGGTGCAACGATATCTTCTATTTTCCTTGGTCAAAAAAACCTTCCGCGAGCAACCGATGTAGTCAACAATGTTTTTACTCTTTGTTTGATTCATTCGGTTATATTCGGAGGGTTGACACTGATATTCCTTGACGACATATTATTGTTTTTCGGCGCTACACCCGAAACTCTCCCATTTGCCCGCGATTTCATGACGGTAATTCTTTACGGAACCCCAATCTCTTATGTGTTCATAGGGCTTAACAATCTTATGCGCGCCACCGGCTATCCTCGTAAAGCTATGATTTCAGCTTTGATATCAGTTATTTGTAATGTGGCGCTGGCTCCGCTCTTTATATTTAAATTCGGTTGGGGAATTAAAGGTGCTGCCTTTGCAACAGTCTGCTCTCAATTCGTAGCCTTTGTTTGGGTACTTAGTCACTTCATCTCCCGTAAGAGTCTGATACACTTTAAAATTCGCAACAGGTGGTTAACCGGCGGTATTATCAAACGAATTTATGCCATTGGACTCTCGCCATTTCTGATGAATGTTTGCTCATGTGTTGTAGTTATCTTTATTAATAAGGCACTTTTGTCAAATGCAGGAGATGATGGCAACCTGGCGGTGGGTGCCTATGGTATACTCAATCGCACCGCAATGTTTTTTGTGATGATTGTGTTTGGCGTTGCTCAAGGTATGCAACCGATTTTAGGTTACAATTATGGAGCCGGCCAATGGTCAAGGGTTAAACGAACTCTCCGCTTCGGTATTATCACCGGAGCCTGTATAACAACGGTTGGCTGTGCAATCTGCGAATTGTTCCCAAGCGCGGTAGCCGGTCTCTTCACTAACGATACTGAGCTTACGGACTTAGCTCAAAATGCTTTCCGAGTATACTTCGTATGTTACGCTGTAGTCGGTATTCAGGTGATTATTCAAAACTTTTTCCAGTCAATTGGAAAGCCGAAATTATCTATTTTCCTGTCACTCACCCGTCAGTTGCTTTTCCTGTTGCCACTGCTGATTTTCTTGCCGAAATTATTGGGTGTCAACGGTGTATGGATTTCAATGACAGCTTCTGACTTCATTGCATTTATAGTAGCTGTTGCAACTTTAATATTTATGCTTCGTCGCAATAACAAACTTACTCACTAAATAATGGTCGAAACACTTCAGCTCAGAGTTGCCCCGAAAATTGCAGCCACTCCCCTGCTGCTTCAGTCAGAAATATCCACTGCTCTTGATATTGATGTTAATCGTATCAAAGATTTATTGATTACGAAGCGTTCCATCGATGCTCGACAACGCCGGGTTATGGTCAATTTAACTGTTAAAGCCTACATTGATGAGCCTATGCCCGAAAATGCGATGTTTGAGAAGGTTGAGTTCCCTGATGTTTCGGAGTCTCCTCAAGTAATCGTTGTTGGAGCAGGCCCGGCAGGTTTGTTTGCGGCGTTGGAACTTATCCGAAACGGATTGAGGCCAATAGTTTTGGAACGAGGCAAAGATGTTGACAGCCGTCGCATAGATATGGCTCGTATTTCACGCGAGGATGTCGTTGATGCTGACTCAAATTATTGCTTTGGCGAGGGGGGAGCCGGAGCGTTCTCCGACGGAAAACTTTACACCCGCTCAAAAAAGCGCGGCAATATCGATGAAGTGCTGAAACTACTATGTCAACATGGTGCCTCAACTGATATTTTGGTCGATCACCACCCTCACATT
>CAMWUH010000031.1 GCA_947177325.1 uncultured Bacteroidales bacterium | reverse complement strand
TTAAAATTGTTGGCGCCCCGGGCTTTTGGATTTACGTCGGCTCATTGATTGCTCTCGTTGGCGTGGCTTGTATCATTTTCAAAAACGGATTTAACTTGAAAGTAATGCCCTTGGGCGACCTTTTGGCGCTCTCGGCAGCTTTCTCATGGGCTATCTACAGCGTGGTGCTCCGCAAAGTCAATGCCAACTACAGCGCCATGTTTATCACTCGCAAAACATTTTTCTACGGTCTGTTGACGGCACTCCCCTTTCTGGCAGCAGAGCCTGAGATTTGCCCGGTCGACGTGCTGATGCGCCCCATCGTTGCATCCAATATACTGTTTCTCGGCTTAACGGCATCGCTGATAGCCTACCTTATCTGGGCTCAAACCGTAAAAAAACTTGGCGCGGTCAAAGCATCAAATTATCTTTATTTCCAACCCATCGTCACGATGATTTTCTCGGCTATAGTGTTTGACAATGACCCGATTACAATTATTGGTTGCGCCGGCTGCGCACTGATTATCGGCGGAATCTGGCTGGGCGATTACATGAGCCGACGAAATTCAATGAACAAATAGCCTCAGTTAAGAGTTTTAAGGTTACACCACAAAAAACTCTTCAACTATGATGAAAAAACTACTTATTCTTGCAATTGTTGCAATAGCCGCCATTATTCCCGCAGCTGCCCAGCGAGGCGAAACCCGCATCGGGGCTGACTTCGGTGTAGCTCCGAGCCTTGAGAAAGGGAGCAATGTCACTAACGTTATGCTCGATGCCAAAGTGCAATATGGCGTGACCAACAACATTCGCCTTGAAGGCAAACTCGGCTACGGCTTCCGCGACGACACAGTCAGCGCCTTCACCCTTGAAGCTAACGCCCAATACCTTTTCAAACTGGCTCCCGGCTGGTCAATGTATCCCTTGGTTGGTGTTGGCTACGGAAGGCCCAATGTTAAGGCCGGCGGATACTCCCGTTCTTACAACCGCTTCCTGTTTAACGTAGGCTTAAGCACTGAATACAACATCACTTCTCGGCTCGCAGCCAATATTGAGGTGAAATATCAATATATGGACGACTTCTCACGGTTTCCAATCACAGTGGGCGTTAGTTACGCCTTCTAACAATACGGCAGGTAACTCATTTATTAACACTAAAACAAATTGAGAATTATGAAAATTTCACGTTTCGCTATTATCGTAGCTTTGGCAGGCTCATTGGTAGCCTCAACAGGCTGTAGCTCATGGACCAACACCGGTAAAGGTGCCGCTATCGGCGGTGGCGGCGGTGCAGGCCTCGGCGCCGGCATAGGCGCACTCATTGGCGGTGGCAAAGGTGCCGGTATCGGTGCAGCTATCGGTGCAGTAGTAGGCACAGGCGCAGGTGTACTCATCGGTCAAAAAATGGACAAGCAGCAAAAAGAGCTTGAACGTCAACTCGCCGAGCAAGCTAAAGTAGAGCAAGTAACCGACCAAAACGGCTTGCAGGCAATCCGCGTAACCTTCGACGGCGGTATCCTCTTCCCCACCAATGGCACTACCCTCTCAGCTCACGCTAAAGAAGACCTCGCGGGCTTCGCAGCCAACCTCCGTCAAAACCCCGACACTAACGTGCAAGTTTACGGCTTCACCGACAACACCGGCACATATAAAGTCAACGAAAAGGTAGCCAACGGTCGCGCCGACGCCGTGATGACATATTTGGTAAATGCCGGAGTTTCACCTTCTCGTCTTTCAGCAACCGGCCTGCCGATGCAAGACTATGTTGCTTCAAACGAAACTGCAGCCGGGCGCGCACAAAACCGCCGCGTTGAAATCTACATCACTGCCAACCAAGCAATGATCGACGCAGCCAACAACGGAACTCTCAAATAACATTAAGAACCCGAAAATAGTAAAGTAAGCAATGCGCCTGTTAGCAGGATGCATTGCTTACTTCGTTTTAGAGAGAGAGGATGGATTATGAAGAAACTGTTGTTTTAGTAAGGAAGGAGAGAGCAGGCTATTTAATGTTGACGAGAGCTTGCTGAAGAAGGCTGTCAGTCACGGGGTCAAAGCCGGAGACCTGAGATTTCAACACTTCGCGCACCGCCTCTTTATCTTCTTTCGATATGGTTTTGGATGTTTGTGACGACTGAGCGAGTTTATAGATTTTGGCAGCAAGCAGATTTCGCGCGCGAACATTGTCAGTTGTCAACCCCTGGATGTGAGTCATCATGGTGTTAAACCAGTCATCTGATGAGTCGGCGCTGATCGGGTAGCCGTTTAGATAAACAAGCCCGTTGCCCGAAATGGTTGACTGGCGATGCTTGAGAGTGGTGGCATAGGTAACGACGAGTTTGCCGTTGATTTTTCGGTTTTTAATCTCCCAGCTGAGCGCGTAGGCATAGCGATACTTGCCTGAAGGATTTTCTTTTTTCGGAGCGAGGAAACAGGCATATATGTATTCGCGGCCGGGAGCACTTATGGAAACGCCTGACCCGGTGTCCTGGCCTACTGCCAGACTAACTGAGGACTCGTTTTTCCCGGTGCGCCCGCTACTGATGTTGTAAGCCTGGGCCTCGTCGGCTTTGAAAGCCTTTACAATATTGTTGACCAAAGCAATTTTTGATTCAGGAAGAGTGAAATTGTAGACATCAGACTGCGCTTCCTTAACGCCTGAAGTAACATCTCGATCAAGCGAGTGGCTTTCGGTGTAGGTAACATCGGAACTTTTTAGCAGAGCGTCAAATGCTTTCTTCACATTTGTTTGGCCCGTGGCGATGCCGGGCAGCAGGGCTAAAAGTGCTGCCAGGAGAAGAGATTTGAGTTTAATTAGAGTCATAACTTATTAAATTTTACGGAATTAAATATTTATCATAGTTGAGTTGGCGGAGTTGTTGCAGAAGTGAGGCATCGTCGTCGGCAAGTCCGTTATCAATCATAGCGGCAGCTATATCAAGTTGATTTTGAAGTTCAGTGCGGTAAACGTCGGCGATTGCCATTGCTACCTCGTTGTCGAGGCGGGCCTCTTCAATCCTAATCAATTCTTCCGGGTCGATTTCAACAACTGTGAATTGCTCGTCGACTTCAGGCTCGGGAGGCTCGGGAGGCTCGAGAGTGACTTCCGGTTCAGGCGTTATGGTTACTACTTTCGCCATCACCGATTCGGTTGTAGGCAACGATGCAGAGAAGTGCCGCTTGATTTCTGCTATTGACAATTGAGCGGGATGTTGGTCATCGACCGAAGTTATCAGAGCGATATCACTCTCCGAGGGAAGTTGCGGATTGAGGATAACGCCTGCTATCGCCACAACAAGTAAGGTGACGGCAGCGGCTGCGCCAATAACCGAAGCCGATAGATTGAAACACTTCTTCGGCTGAGTAGCCAGACGAGGCTTTAGAGCGTCCCAACCGGCATCGACATCCATCCCGGGTACCGCTACTGAACTCCCGGCTACTGCAAGCGCCAATGAATACAACTCGCGCAACTCTCCATCTGATTCAATCGAGGCGAGTTGGTTGGCTGTAAGCTCGCGGGGGTTATCGAGCATTTTTGCTAATAATATTTCGCGTAATTCGTCGGTCATTTACTATGGTTGAAATGATTGCGCAACTTTCGGAGCGCATTAACTATCGATTTATTAATCATCGCCGTGGAAACACCGAGTTTCGTGGCAGCTTCCTGATATGACATGTTTTCAGTAAATTTCAGATCAATCACTTCTCGCTCGCGAGGCGTTAAAATCATTGAAATGGCTCGGTTCAATTGGTCGGCATCGATTTCGGAAGAATCGGGCGGCTGAGCTTCGTCAAGAGGCAACGCTCTGACAAGTCGCTCGCGAATGTCGATACTCGCCAATCGGTTGATGCAAACGTTGCGGACAGCGCTGACCACATAGGCAGCTGTATTGTCGGCCTTGCAACCCCGTTCCCAAAGCTTGATAAACACCTCCTGAACAGCATCGCGCGCTTCCTCGTCGTCGTGAAGCATCGCGAATGCCACCCTGAAAGCCGCCGGAGAGCAGCTGCGGTAAAGTTGTTCAAACTCTGTTATGGTATATTGCATTTTATGATGAAAAGCCGTGGGCGGGTGAATATGATTGACTCACACTATAATGACAACCGAAACCACAAAATCATTACCCGAAATTAAAACTTTTTTTAAATCCCCTGCAAAATTTTCATATTAAAAAGTTGAATGAGAGAACAAAAACTCATCAAAAAAAATTTGCTATATTTGCAGTGAAAAAACAGGTTGTTTATAAATGTCGCAATTCTTAAATAATTCTCAATCGGAATTTCTCTCTGACTCATTAGATATTGATTTTAGCTCGGCACGGCAGTTGCCCGGCGGAGGGTCAACGTGCGACATTTATTTGACTCGCCATCAGCACCGCCTGGTGTTTATAAAGCGGCTGAAAGAGCAGTTTCGTCACAATCCGGTTAATCTCGATGCTCTCGATAAGGAGTTTGAAATCGGTGTTGGGTTGCATCATCCGTCGTTGCCGGAATATCTGGAGTTTCACCGCCACTACATCATCATGAATTATATCGACGGCTCCACACTCGCCGATATGATTGCCCTACGCGACCCTTGGCTTGAGGATCAGCAGAATATAATCAAGATACTCAAGCAATTAGTGGAAGTGGTTGACTATCTTCATCGCCACAACACTGTGCATTGCGACATTAAGCCTGACAATATCATGATTACTACCAACAACAAAAATTTGGTTCTGATTGATTTCGACAAGGGCTACACCGATGCGCTCAGCTTCACTCCCGGTCATCCCGGAAAATACGGGCTGCCTGTCGAATATAAAGGGAAGGCTGAAATTGACTTCCACGGGATTTCACTGGTAGCAGAGCAGCTCAAAAGTTTTAAATGTGAGGGCTTAGACCGATTTATCAAGGCTTGCAGCCAACCCGCAGCTGATTGCCAACAGCTCGTAAGCTTGCTCGACAAGCTTGCCCACAGACGCAAAAAGTGGATTCTACGCTCGGCCATAATTATTGGTATAGCATTAGCTTCGTTTATTGCCTACGAGCTTTATCGATTGGAAAAAACAACTGCTCCTCCCGTAATCCCGGCCATAACGCAACCTCAGGCTGAGGCTATAGTAGAGCCATCTGCCCCGGTTGCTACAGACAGCTTAACATCAACTGCTCCGTCGCCCCGGTCACTCACCGCTGACGATGCCGTCACTCCTGCTCCGGTCTCCCTTGAGTCACTCCCATCGGCTACATCGGTCGACAAAAACAAAATCAAAGCCGCAGCCGCTCGGTTGGATGAGCAGGTCAAGCCCCTTTATGATGAGCTCTATGTCAGGCTTGACAAACTATTGGACCTCTTAAATGACACCACTTTAACCACCTCTGACCTCATTTCGCACAGCAACAGCTTCCAATCGGTCGCTAACGAATATCTCGAGCAAACCCACGACCTCGCCAGGCAACTGGCCGACGAGCTCTCCTCGCAATCGGGCAGCGAGCCTGACAACATATTGCCATATATAATCATTGCCAATTCCAAACAATATTATAACTATGCTAATCGCGCCGGCACTGATATGGTTAAATTTACAAAGCAAGCCATCAGCCGACAAAACCTTTAGCTCCCCTATTAGATTAAAGGTTGACGGCTGCTCCGTGTGAGAGGGGAGCCCGGGGTGTTGCAATGATTTTTTTGGGGTTTTGGTTGGCAGTGTTTTGCAAATTTTATAACTTTGTAGTTTAATAAAGGCAGTAGACAAAACTGCTGCTGAAAGCGACACTTAAATATGCGTCACTGCAAAAATGGCAGTCGCACCCTCAACGTTAATTCAACTCATAATTAAAATAAACACTACCAACTATTATGGCTACACCTCCTCCTTTTGAATATCAGCCGATGTTTCCCCTCGGCCCTGACACTACCGAGTATCGCTTGTTGACTAAAGACTATGTCAAAACAGCTACTTTCGAGGGTAAAGAAATGCTTATCGTTGACCCTGAGGCGCTTACAGTGCTTGCCCGTCAGGCTACCCACGATAATGCCTTCTTCCTGCGTCGCGAGCATAACGAAATGGTAGCCAAGATTTTGAAAGATCCCGAAGCGTCGTCCAACGATAAATTCGTTGCGTTGACAATGCTTCGCAACGCCGAAATCGCAGCCAAAGGTCAATTGCCCTTCTGTCAGGATACCGGCACTGCCATCGTTATCGGCAAGAAAGGCCAGAACGTTTACACCGGCGGCAATGATGAAGAACGCATCTCTTTAGGCGTTTATCAAACCTACACCGAGGATAATTTGCGCTACTCGCAAAATGCACCTCTGAACATGTATGACGAGGTTAACACCGGCTGCAATCTTCCCGCTCAAATCGACCTGTATGCAACTGAAGGCAACGAATATAAGTTTGTGTTCGTGGCTAAAGGTGGTGGCTCTGCCAACAAAACTTACCTCTACCAAGAGACCAAAGCCACTATCAATCCCAAAACACTCGTGCCATTTCTGGTTGAGAAGATGAAAACTTTGGGCACAGCCGCTTGCCCCCCTTATCACATCGCATTCGTAATCGGTGGCACATCAGCCGAGCTCAACCTCGCTACCGTCAAGAAAGCCTCAATCAAATATCTTGACTCACTCCCCACCACAGGCAACAAACTCGGCCACGCTTTCCGCGACATCGAGCTTGAAAACGAGCTCAAGAAAGAAGCCGAACGCATTGGTTTCGGCGCTCAATTCGGAGGCAAATATTTCGCTCACGATATTCGCGTGGTTCGTCTGCCCCGTCACGGCGCATCATGCCCCATCGGTTTGGGTGTCAGCTGCTCGGCCGACCGCAATATCAAAGCTAAAATCAACAAAGATGGTCTTTGGCTTGAAAAACTCGACACTAACCCCGGCAACCTCATCCCCGAGGAATTGCGTCAAGCGGGCGAAGGCGACGTGGTGCGCATCGACCTCAACCGCCCCATGAATGAAATTCTCAAAGAGTTGACAAAATATCCCGTGGCAACCCGACTGTCGCTCAACGGCACAATCATTGTGGCCCGCGACATCGCTCACGCAAAAATCAAAGAACGCATTGATCGCGGCGAGCCTATGCCTGAGTATATGAAAAACCATCCGGTTTACTATGCCGGACCGGCCAAAACGCCTGCAGGCATGGCTTCAGGCTCATTCGGCCCGACAACTGCCGGCCGCATGGACCCCTATGTTGACCCGTTCCAGGAAAAGGGTGGCTCAATGGTGATGATCGCCAAAGGCAACCGCTCGCAGCAAGTAACCGACGCCTGCCACAAGCATGGCGGCTTCTACTTAGGTTCTATCGGCGGCCCCGCTGCAATCCTCGCCCACGACTCTATCAAGAAGGTTGAATTGCTTGAATATCCCGAACTGGGCATGGAAGCCGTGTGGAAAATCGAAGTTGAAAACTTCCCCGCGTTCATCCTTGTCGACGATAAGGGCAACGACTTCTTCAAGGTCATCACACAAAAATGCGACAATTGCGGCCTCGCCAAATAATCTGAAGATAACCAATCATTAAGCGGCAATCGCGTGGGAGCCCCGGCCACCGGAGCTCCCAACTGATTGCTTATATAACCGGAAGCGTGAATACAAAAATGAGTAAAACCCGCATAATAGTTTACTTCGTGTTGGCCGCCATTGCGTGGCTTGCGCTCAGCGGTTATCTGCTCTACCGTTACAAAATCACAGGCACGGAGCTGAATTTGAGAAACCTTTTTCCAATCATAGCTTCGGGCATCATCATATTTGTTCCGCTTTACAAAAAATATGTCAGAAACGACAACCAATCAAAGCGATAAAATATTTGATTGCGAACAGCCCACTCCACTGCTCGACTCTATCGATACTCCCGCTCAACTCCGAAAGTTGAGCAAGAAGCAACTCGTGCAGCTATGCGATGAGTTGCGCCGCTTCATTGTTAAAGAAGTTTCGGTCAATCCCGGGCATTTCGCGTCGTCAATGGGAGCCATAGAGCTGACCGTTGCTCTGCATTACGTGTTTGACACGCCTGACGACCGCATTGTCTGGGACGTCGGTCACCAGGCTTACCCCCATAAAATACTTACCGGCCGACGCCACAATTTCAGCGAAAACCGCAAGCTCAACGGTCTTTCAGGCTTCCCCAATCCGGCCGAAAGCGACTACGACACTTTCACTGCCGGCCATGCATCAAATTCTATTTCAGCTGCCTTGGGCATGGCTGTGGCATCGCAACTGCGAGGCGACAACCGCCATGTCGTGGCCGTTATCGGCGATGCCGCCATAGCCGGTGGATTGGCTTTCGAGGGACTCAACAACGCAGCCAACACTCCCAACAATCTGCTTATCATACTCAACGACAATGATATGTCGATTGACCGCGCACAAGGCTCCCTTAACTCCTATCTGGCAAAGCTGACAGCCTCGCGTGGCTACAATAATCTTCGCCATCGGGCCTATTCAGGCTTACGCCGACTGCGTATCATATCGGAAAAAGGTCGAGGAGCGTTGTTGCGCTTCAACAACTCGCTCAAGTCATTTCTGACGCGCCAGCAAAACATTTTCGAGGGTCTGAACATTCGCTATTTCGGCCCGTTTAACGGCCACGATGTCAACCGCCTGATTAAGGTGCTGAACGACATCAAGAGGATGCAAGGGCCCAAAATCCTACATCTTAAAACCGTCAAAGGCTATGGCTACGCCCCTGCGGTTGCCGACCCGGCCATCTGGCATGCCCCCGGTCGTTTCGATGCCGCTACCGGCCAAAGAATCAGCAATCAAAGCAAGCTGAAATATCAGGATGTTTTCGGCAAAACACTTACCGAACTGGCGCGTGCCGACAAGAGAATCGTCAGCATCACTGCGGCTATGCCAACCGGCACATCGGTTGCCGATATGGCCCGGGAATTTCCGGAACGCACTTTTGATGTAGGCATTTCCGAAGCCCATGCCGTTACCTTTGCCGGCGGCCTGGCCAAAGAGGGTATGAAGCCCTTTGTGGCCATCTATTCTTCGTTTCTGCAACGTTCGTTTGACAGCATAATCCACGACACCGCCATTGCCTCGCTGCCGGTAGTTTATTGTATTGACCGCGCCGGGCTGGTGGGCGAAGACGGCCCCACTCATCATGGCCTGTTTGATTTAGCCTATCTCTCGACTGTGCCTTCGATGCAAATAGCCGCCCCCTCAAGCGGACAGATGCTCAGCGACCTGATGGCTATTGCCGCCGGCAATCTCTCCGCTCCGTTGGCAATCCGCTATCCCCGAGGAGAAGCTGACCGGCTTCCCGAAGAGATGGCCTACGTGGCACCCTCAATAGGCAAGGCAATTCCGATGCTCACCCCCGAAAAGCCCGACGCACTGATTATCAGCATAGGCAATATGCTCAACCCAGCTCTCAAAGCAGCGGCACTTCTGGCCGAAAAAGGTATAAACCCGGCAGTGGTCGACGCCGTTTGGCTCAAGCCGCTCGATGTTGACACCCTGGCCGCTCTTGTCGGCTCATCCGAGATACCGGTTTTCACGATTGAAGACGGTACTGTAAAAGGGGGCCTCGGCTCGGCCGTTTCCTCGTGGCTCTCTACATCGGGGCGCCACAATCGCCTGACGATGATAGGCATTGACGATTGCTTCATTACGCAAGGCAGCGTTGAAGAACTTCGCCGGCTCTGTGGCCTTGACGCCGAATCAATAGCCGACACCGTGGCCAAATCACTCAATAAATCAGCCAAAGAATGAAGATTGTAATCGTAGGGGCCGGTGAAGTAGGCCAACATTTGGCAAAACTGCTCTCGGCCGAAGGTCAGGACATAACATTGGTCGACAAAGATGCCGACCGACTGGCACGCATCGACTCTAACTACAACCTGATGACACGCGTGGGCTCGCCCACATCGTTCACTACCCTGCGTGAAGCGCGGGCCGGAAGCTCCGACTTGTTTATTGCCGTAACCCCTTACGAAGAAAAGAATCTCATCGCCTGCCAAATCGCAAGCTCTTTAGGAGCCAAACGCACAGTGGCTCGTATTGACAATTTTGAATATCTCAATCAAGCCAACCGTGCATTCTTTGCAGCTCGCGGCGTTGACCACCTGATCTACCCCGAAGTCTTGGCCGCATCGGAAATCCGCACAGCCCTGCGACGCACGTGGGCCCGCCAATGGTTTGAACTCCACAACGGTGAAATCATTCTTGCGGGCGTGAAACTCTATGACGGCTGCCAACTCATCGGTCACAAACTCCGCGAACTTTCTGGGTTGCTCCAAGGAGCCCACGTTTCAGCCATCACCCGCCGCCACTCCACAATCATTCCCGGCGGCAACGACATCATAGAGCCGGCCGACATTGTCTACTTCACCATCACCCCCGACGCTATCGACCATCTGCGTCAGGTATGCGACAAGCACGACACCAAAGTCCGCAACGTAATGATTATGGGCGGCACACGCATAGCCATTCGTCTGGCCGATATGCTCTCTGACGAGTATAAGATTAAAATCATTGATAACAATCCCGAAATCTGCCGTGTGTTGCCGGGCAAATGTCCGGGGTGTGAAATTATTCATGGCGACGGTCGCGACAACGACTTGCTCATTGAAGAGGGAATAGAGGGCATGGACGCCTTCATTGCCCTTAGCGACAGTTCCGAAACTAACATCCTGGCCTGCCTCTCGGCCAAAGAATTCGGTGTTAACAAGACCATAGCCGAGGTAGAGAACATTCAATTCATCTCTGAAGCTGAAGGCCTTAACATCGGCACTGTAATAAACAAAAAACTGCTCGCATCATCGCGCATTTTCCAAATCATGCTCGCCATCGACTCGGAGAGCTCCAAATTCCTCTCGCTGGCCGATGCCGAAGTAGCCGAAATCGAAGTGAAAGAGGGGGCAAAAATCACGAAGGCCCCCATCAAAGACTTGAAATTTCCCGGCGAAATGACTATTGGCGGACTTGTGCGCGACGGCAAAGGTATGCTCGTTAACGGCCTTACACAAATAATGCCGGGTGACTTTGTGACAGTGTTCTGTCTATCAGGCAACGTTCACAAAATCGAGCGTCTTTTCAATTAATCCACCCTTACATCATTTCCCCGGTAGCCGATGAAAGCAGCCACTAAGCGCATAACCAAGCAAATAAACTGGAAAGCCATTTTTCGCATCCACGGCTTCCTGATGATTGTCACCGGAGTGGCTATGCTCCTACCCTTGGCCGTTTCGATATTTCATCACGGTCCCGACACCGAGTCGTTTGCCATATCATCGGGTGTGACAATGCTCGCCGGAGTGCTCGTGATGTATGTCAACCGAAGCCACCGAGGCATTCCCATGGGTAAACGCGAAGGATGCCTGCTGACTGCCACGGTTTGGCTCGTGCTGTCAGCTTTCGGCATGCTACCGTTCATGATTGGCAAACCCTCATTAGGCGCATCCGACGCATTTTTTGAATCAATGTCGGGATTTACCACCACGGGCGCATCACTTATCACCAACTACGAAAACTTCTCCAACGCCATGCTTTTGTGGCGCTCGATGATGCAATGGATCGGGGGCATGGGTATCATTATCTTCACTGTAGCTTTGCTGCCAATGCTCAATTCGTCGGGAGGCCTGCAAATGTTTAACGCCGAGTCAACCGGCTTCACCAAAGATAAAATCGCCCCCCGCGTTTCATCTACCGCCAAGCGCCTCTACTCGCTCTATATACTGCTGACGGCCATTGCTGCCGGATTGCTCTGGCTCGGCCCGATGAACCTCTTTGACAGCATTTGCCACGCAATGTCGACCCTCTCTACCGGTGGTTTCTCAACCAACGCTGAAGGCCTCAACCACTGGCATTCGCCATATATCAATGCCGTGGTGTTGGTGTTCATGTTTGTTGGCAGCGTCAACTTCGTGGTCATCTATCGAATTCTCCACGGCCAAATCAAGCAAGCATGGCGCAACGAAACTCTCCGCGCTTTCGTGGCAATCATAATCGTTGTCACATTGATATTCATCGGCGTCGGACTGCTCAACCATGTTGAGGCCTCACCGTTGGAACGAGTGCTTGACCCGCTGTTTAACGTAGTGTCAACCATATCATCTACCGGCTACGAAGTTGGCCGGGTAGCCGGATGGGGAGGTCCGATCGTGCCCATTCTTCTGCTGCTGATGCTCATAGGCGGATGTGCCGGCTCAACTTCAGGCGGCTTGAAAATTGACCGTATAGTTTATCTTTGGAAAAACTGCCGCATCGAAATGCAGCGCATCGTTCACCCCAACCGCTACTATGCCCTCACCTTTGACGGTCGCCCCACCCCCCCCGAGGTAATGGCTAAGGTAATAGCTTTCGTGTTGATTTACATTTTGTTGATTTTCATAACATCAATAGTGCTCTCAGTTTTGGGGATGGGAACCGGGCAGGCCTTCATCGCTTCCATCACCTGCATCGGCAACTCATGCTCGTCAACCGAGATTGTCAATAACGCCTACAGCGCTATCCCCGAAGCCGGCAAATGGATATTGGCCCTGCTTATGATGATTGGGCGCCTGGAACTCTTCACCGTTCTTGTGCTCTTTACCACCACCTTCTGGCGCCGCGGTTGATTTCACCTATCGTTCACAATAATTCGCACACCAATGGTTACAAGAGTCTGCTGAAAAGCAATCGACCTCGACAGCCACGCTGCCGAGGTCGATCGTAAAACTTTCAATTCAATGGGGAGATGGAGAGAAAGAATTAT
>CAMWUH010000030.1 GCA_947177325.1 uncultured Bacteroidales bacterium | reverse complement strand
CAGCAGATTGAGCCTATTCACATATTGAAAGGCGTCATGACCGAGGGCGAGTCGCTGGTTAACTTTATCTTCCAGAAGATTGGCGCTAATCCGGCTATTGTCGCCCGCCAGGTTGATGACGAAATCGCGAAATTGCCTAAAGTGTCGGGCGGTAGCGAACCATATTTGAGCCGTACCGCTAACGATGTGCTCCAAAAAGCACTCGATGTAGCTAAAAAGCAGGGTGACGAGTATGTAACCCTCGAGTCAATTCTTTTAGCAGTTTTTCAGATTTCATCTCCTGCGTCTACAATTTTGAAAAATGCAGGTCTGACCGAGAAAGAGCTTGAGGCAGCCATCGCTGAATTGCGTAAGGGCAAAAAAGCTACCGATCAGTCGGCCGAAGAAACATATAACGCTTTAAGCAAATATGCTATCAACTTGAATGAGCGCGCTCGTTCAGGCAAGCTTGACCCCGTTATTGGTCGTGATGACGAAATCCGAAGAGTGCTTCAGATTTTGTCACGACGCACCAAAAACAACCCTATGCTTATCGGTGAACCCGGTACAGGTAAAACCGCCATTGCCGAAGGTTTGGCTCAACGCATAGTCAGAGGCGACGTGCCTGAGAACTTGCGCACCAAGCAAATATTCTCACTCGACATGGGTGCTTTGGTTGCAGGCGCTAAATATAAAGGCGAGTTTGAGGAACGCTTGAAAGCGATTGTTAACGAAGTTACTCAAAGCGATGGCGAAATCATATTGTTCATTGATGAAATACACACACTTGTCGGAGCCGGTAAAGGTGAAGGCGCAATGGACGCCGCCAATATCCTCAAGCCTGCTTTGGCTCGTGGCGAACTCCGCTCAATAGGTGCAACAACACTTGATGAATATCAGAAGTACTTCGAAAAGGATAAAGCGCTGGAACGTCGTTTCCAGAAAGTAATGGTCAACGAGCCCGACGAAATGAGCGCTATCGCCATTCTTCGCGGCTTGAAAGAACGTTACGAAAACCACCACCACGTGCGTATCCGCGATGAAGCGGTAGTCGCTGCCGTTCAGCTCTCGGAACGCTACATCACCGACCGTTTCTTACCCGATAAGGCAATTGACCTCGTTGATGAAGCCGCTTCTAAACTTCGCCTTGAAATGGACTCAGTGCCTCAAGCCCTTGATGAAATTTCGCGCATGATTGCCCAGAAGGAAATTGAACGTGAGGCTATCAAGCGTGAGGGCGACGATGAAAAGGTTAAAGAAATCGAGAAAGAAATCTCGCGCCTCAAAGAGGAGGAGAGCGAATATATGGCCAAATGGAAAGCTGAAAAAGACTTGATTGACCGAGTGCAACAAAACAAGGTTGACATCGAGCAACTCAACTTTGAAGCCGACAAGGCCGAGCGCGATGGCGATTATGCCAAAGTTGCTGAAATTCGCTACTCCCGCATCAAACAAAAGGAAGACGAGAACGCTACCATTCAGGAGCAACTCAAAATGATGCAAGGCGAAAAGGCGATGATTAAAGAAGAGGTCGATGCCGAAGATATTGCTGACGTCGTATCGCGCTGGACCGGCATACCGGTTAACAAAATGGTGCAAAGCGAGAAGGAGAAATTGCTCCATCTGGAAGCAGAGCTCCACAACCGTGTAGTAGGTCAGAACGAAGCTATCACGGCTATCGCTGATGCAGTTCGCCGTTCACGTGCAGGCCTTAACGACCCCCGTCGTCCTATCGGCTCGTTTATCTTCCTCGGCACTACCGGTGTTGGTAAAACCGAATTGGCAAAGGCATTAGCCGAATATCTCTTCGACGACGAAAACATGATGACACGAATTGATATGAGTGAATATCAAGAGAAACATGCCGTGTCACGACTTGTTGGAGCGCCTCCGGGATACGTCGGTTATGATGAAGGTGGCCAGTTGACCGAAGCTGTTCGTCGCAAACCTTACTCAGTTGTGCTCTTCGACGAAATCGAGAAAGCCCACCCCGATGTGTTCAACATCCTGCTTCAAGTGCTTGATGATGGCCGCTTGACCGATAATAAAGGTCGAATGGTTAACTTCAAAAACACCATCATCATTATGACCTCCAACATGGGCTCGTCAGTTATTCGCGACAATTTCGCCAAAATGACCGATGAAAACAAATTCGAGACAATTGAGAAAACCAAAGAAGAGGTGCTCGATATGCTTAAAAAGACTATCCGTCCCGAGTTCCTTAACCGTATCGACGAAACTATCATGTTCACTCCCCTTAACCAGGTTGAGATTGAAGAGATAGTTGGTCTGCAAGTCAAGAGTATCAAGAAGATGCTTGCCCAGTCGGGAATCACTCTGGAGGTTACTCCTGAAGCACTTCACTACTTGGCCGAAGAGGGTTATGACCCCGAATTCGGTGCTCGTCCCGTTAAGCGTGTAATCCACCGTTTGGTGCTTAATCAACTTTCAAAAGACATCCTGGCTCAAAAAGTTGATAAAGAACGCCCGATTGTGATTGATGTTAAGGACAACGAATTGATTTTTAAGAACTAACATATCCCGTAACTCTATAACTAACCCAAGGCCGACCCTTACCGAGCCGGCTTTGGCGTTGTTATTTAACTACACTCAAACTTTATGAAACGCTTCATCTATTTATTAGCTCTCGTAGTACCTTTTTTAGCTCTTACTTCATGCGAAAGCGACGATAAATTCCCCGATGTTGACATTACTGTTAACTTCGATGGCCCCACACGTGTAGGAAATACCTTATATGTCGTTCAAGGCGAACCTTTGACCATCTCATCAATTACTATGGTCGACCACACTCCCAAAGGGGCTGTGATTGGATCGGCTACCTACTTTTGGGATTATTATAATTTAGGAGGCACGATTCAACGCCCTTATGGTTTTACAATCGACACCACCGGTGTTGCTCTCGGCAATCATTGGCTACAAATAAGCGTAACCATTTATGCCGTCGACTACGCTCCCTGCATTGGTTACCTTGAATATAAAGTTGTGGTAGTTCCTTCAGCCGATGATATTCCTTCAGACAGTGACTCTGAAATTAATCCGTCGCTTGGAGTAGACATTACAGATTACACTTCTAATCCTAACGAATAAACATCTTATAATGACTGAATCTAAAGTTATTCCCGTTTTACTCCTGACCGGCTATCTCGGCAGTGGTAAGACAACCCTCTTAAACCGTATCCTCTCCAATCGGAAGGGGATACGGTTTGCCGTTATTGTCAATGACATTGGTGAAGTTAACATCGATGCAGATTTAATTCAAAAAGGTGGTATTGTCGGGCAAGAAGACGCAGGCGATCTCGTAGCCCTTCAGAACGGTTGCATTTGTTGCACGTTGAAAATGGACCTCGTCAAGCAAATCGATGAACTTCTTTCGGCAAATGCTTTCGACTATATCGTCATAGAAGCTTCGGGCATTTGCGAGCCGGCCCCGATAGCCCAAACCATTTGCACTATGGAGCAAATGATTGGTCCGAACGGAGCCGTAGCGGCGCGCCCTCGATTGGATGCAATTGTTACGGTAGTCGACGCGCTCCGATTGAAAGATGAGTTTGGATGCGGCGATAATCTCCGGGAGAATTCGATTGATGAAGAAGATATCGAAAATCTCATCATTGAGCAGATTGAATTTTGCAATATTATTCTGCTCAATAAAGTTTCAGAAGTAACTCCGACTGAGGCGGCTCACATTCGCAGTGTTATTCGTGCGCTTCAGCCTAAAGCCCGAATTATTGATTGCGACTATTGCGACGTGCCGTTAGATGAATTGTTGGAAACTCATCTTTTTGATTTTGAAGATGTGGCGACTTCGGCAACTTGGGTACAGAAAATTGAAGGTCCGATAGAAGATGAACATGAGCATGAACATGAACACCACCATCACGAGCATCCCCACGAGCATCATCACGACCACGAACATCCCCACGAGGATTCTCACGAATGTGGCGAACATTGCCATCATCACCACCATCACCATCATGAAGAAGGGGAGGCCGAAGAATACGGAATAGGTACATTCGTTTATTTTCGTCGCCGACCTTTTGATTTTGAAAAATTCGACCGTTTTGTTAACCTTCACTGGCCCAACGACATTATCCGCAGTAAAGGAGTGATTTATTTCAGCCATAACCGCGATATGTCGCTGCTGTTTGAAACGGCCGGGAAGCAGGTTAATTTGAAAGAGGCCGGCTATTGGTATGCAACTGCGCCCAAGGAAGAATTGGAAGTGATGATGATGCGCGATCCAGCATTACGCCGCGATTGGGATGAGGAATATGGCGACCGCATGATAAAACTCGTATTTATTGGCCGCAATCTTGACCGTGAGCAACTCTCGGCCGATCTCGACAACTGTCTGGCTTAGAGCCGGCTCGATAGTGACATCTTGGCGCATTGCATAAGTGACAGTCGTTAGACACTCGCCGAATTCGTTCTCACTAAGTAACAAAAAAGCCCGCTCAAAAAGCGGGCTTTTTTACTGAGGTTCCTAGCAGATTCGAACTGCTGTAAACGGTTTTGCAGACCGGTACCTAACCACTCGGTCAAGGAACCTTGTTGATTTCGTTTGCAAAGGTAGGTGTTTTTTTATTTCTATGCAAATATTTTGCCAACAAATCTTATGTTTATTTTGCGGAGCTCAGATTTTTGGAGCGGCTTAAAAACTGTCTTTAACTGATTAGCTCTTGGGTTTTGAGTCGAGTTGTTCGCAATTTGAGGTCGGTTTCGACATTGTGCAGCAATCTCTTATGCCGCAGGAAGCGCAGCCTGAGCGCCGTTTGCGGGTAACAAATACCCTGTAAATCGCCCACCCGACAGCGGCGACTACAATGGCTATCACTATTATGAGTTGGAGAGATTCAGAGAGCATGATTTGATTTACTGTTTAAGTTTTGATATTTTGCGGTTAAGTTGAGCCGGTGTAAGGTCAGCTGCGTATTTGTCAAATGGCAAAAGCATCTTGCATCCATCGTTGTATCGTGAACAACCGTATGCAGTGCGTCCCTTGACAATATGGCCTTGGCCGCAAGCCGGACACACTATTGCCTCCAATGATTTTACCGCAGGTGCCTTACGCTTTTTTTCTCCGTCAGCTTTTGTTGACGCTTTCTTGGTATCTTTCGCCGAATTTGTGCGTGATTTCTTGTCACTTGATTGTTTTTGTTGGTCAACAATGATTTGACGTTGGGAGTTATCGGCCAACACATCCTTGACAATTTCGGAAATCATCAGTTTCAGCTGACCGATAAACTCCTCGGCTGTGTATTGCCCGCGTTCTATCAGTCGCAGTCGGTTTTCCCATATTCCGGTTAACGATGCGCTTTTAAGTATTTCCTGGTTGATGGTGTCAATCAGTTGCATTCCGGCTTCGGTGCAGTCGATTGACTTACGCTGGCGTTTGATATATCGGCGTTTGAATAGCGTTTCGATAATGGCAGAGCGAGTTGACGGGCGTCCGATGCCGTTTTCCTTAAGTGCTTCACGCAATGTTTCGTCCTCAACCGTTTTGCCGGCACTCTCCATTGCTCTAAGCAGTGTGCCTTCGGTGTAAAGTTTTGGTGGTTGAGTGGTCTTCTTAACGATCGATGGCTTGTGAGGGCCGCTTTCTCCTATAGAGAAATCAGGAAGAATATTTTCAGTCTCCTCTGCGTCACTCTCACCGGTCTCACTGTTTTTATCAGCATCAGCTTTATCTGTTTGAGATTGATAAACTGAGCGCCAGCCTTGCTCTATGATTACCTTGCCGGATGCTTTGAAGTCAACATTGGCAACCTTTGCATTGACGGTGGTTTGCAAAAACACACAATCGGGATAAAACGCGGCAATAAACCGCAGCGCTATCAGATGATATAGCTTGCGTTCATCGCCTACGAGAGAGTTTGGCGCAACGCCGGTAGGAATAATGGCATGGTGGTCGGTAACCTTAGCGTTATCGAAAATTCGCTTCGGCTTAATAATCGGTTTATCGAGCAGCGACGCCGTCAGGGGTGCGTAAGGGGCCATTTTCCGAAGCGTTTCGGAAATTTTGGGATAAATGTCGGTTGAAAGATACGTGGTGTCGACGCGAGGATATGTCGTTACCTTTTTCTCATAAAGCGACTGAATGAGCTTAAGAGTTTGGTCGGCCGTCCATCCCCATTTCTTATTACACTCTACCTGAAGCGAGGTCAGGTCAAACAATCGCGGGGGAGTCTCCTTACCTTGCTTCTTTGTGAGGTCGGTGATGGTTAGCGGTTCTGACTTGATTGACTCGACAATTGTTTTTGCCTCGTCTTGATTACTGAACCGGCCGCGAGTGGAATTGAATGTTGCTCCGCGATATATTGTTTTTATTTCCCAAAAATCTTCCGGAACGAAATTTTCGATTTCACGGTGTCGGTTAACTATCAAAGCGAGGGTAGGGGTTTGCACCCTGCCTACCGACAGCACATTTCCGGCCGATGAATATTTCAAGGAATAAAGGCGTGTGGCGTTCATGCCAAGCACCCAATCGCCAATCGCTCGCGACAATCCGGCATAGTAAAGTGAGTTAAAATCAGCCTCGGGCTTCAACGATGCGAATCCTTCGCGAATCGACTCATCGGTCAGCGATGAAATCCACAAGCGCTTAACCGGACATTTAACTCCGGCTTTTTGCATTACCCAACGCTGAATCAGTTCACCTTCTTGACCGGCATCACCGCAATTAATCACCTCTTCGGCCGTTTTAACCAGCGATTCTATCACGCGAAATTGTTTCTCGATATAGCCGTCGGGTATAACCTTTATGCCGAATCGTGGCGGAATCATCGGCAATTGTCCGAGCGACCAGCGTTTCCATTGAGGGGTATAGTCAGCCGGCTCTTTAAGCGTGCAGAGATGGCCATACGTCCAGGTTATTTGGTAGTTCCCACCTTGGAAGTAACCGTCATGTCGGTCGTTGGCTCCTAATAGTCGCGCTATATCGCGGGCCACGCTCGGTTTCTCGGTGATGCAGACAATCATTAGCTTCAGTTATTACAACCTCCCGTAGAGGTTATCAGAGGTTTTTGGCTTCTTGCCAGAGAGCTTCCATTTCTTCGAGCGAAAGGTCGGCAAGACGTCGGCCCTGCTCTTTAGCTTTCGCTTCGATGTAGTTAAATCGCGATATAAACTTTTTATTAGTCAGTTCAAGCGCTGAGTCGGGGTGAATGCCATATTTACGTGCCGCATTTACAAGAGAGAAAAGCAGGTCGCCGAATTCAGCTTGGCGATCAGCTTCAGAGCCGCTTTCCAATTCTTTTTCAAATTCGGCAATCTCTTCTTTCACTTTGCCCCACACTTCCTCAGGTTTATCCCAGTCAAACCCTACGTTAGCGGCTTTCTCCTGTATGCGGTAAGCCTTTATAAGCGGTGGGAGAGAGGCGGGAACGCCTGACAACACCGTTTTATTGCCATCCTTTTCTTTAAGTTTGATTTGCTCCCAGTTCAGCTCTACCTGGTGAGGAGTGTCAGCTTTGATTTCGCCGAAAACGTGGGGATGCCGATATATTAATTTTGCGTTCAGCGCATCGGCCACGTCGACAATATCAAAAGCTTCTTTTTCTTCGCCAATCTTCGAGTAGAATAAAACGTGAAGCAACACGTCGCCAAGCTCCTTTTTGATGTTGGCATTGTCTTCAACGAGCAATGCGTCGGCCAACTCATATACTTCCTCTATTGTGTTGGCTCTCAGCGACTGATTTGTTTGGACCTTATCCCAAGGACACTTTTGACGCAATTCTTCAAGCACGTCGATAACGCGGCCGAGGGCTTCAATCTTTTCTTGGCGTGTATGTGACATATACTATTGTTTCTTATTGAGATGTATGAAAAGTCAGATATATCTGTTATCAATATTTTGCGGCAGCTACTTCGAGCCATGTTATAAAGCTGTCAACATTGCTATCGTAGTAAACCGGCTCGCTAAGCGCTTCCCCTTTGCCATTGAGCACTATATAGTATGGTTGGGAGTTGGCGCCGAACTTGTGGCTTTGCAGATAGCTCCATTTTTCACCGACGGTTGTTAATGTCAGTGTTTGGTCACCTTCGGTAACTACAAATGGCTCGGATAGAGCTGCTTTTTCATCAACCATAAGCTTAACTACTACGAAATCTTCAGCAAGAACTTTCCTTACTGATTCAGTGTCAAACACTTCAGCTTCCATTTTGCGGCAGTTTACGCAGCCCCATCCTGAAAAGTCTACCAGGACGGGTTTATTGTTTTCAATTCCATACTGCATTGCTGCATCATAGTCGTCAAATTCAATATAGTCAGTGGTGTGATTATGCAGATTGAAGGCCTGAGTCTCGATCGGAGGCACGAATGCGCTGAACGCTTTCAATGGCGCTCCCCAAAGCCCGGGAAGCATATACAAAGCTATTGAAAGCGACACTAACGCAAGGAAGAATCTACCAACCGAAAGCTTCTCAACCTTATCATCATGAGCAAATCTGATTTTGCCTAACAAATATAGCCCTAATAAGGCGAAGAGAACAATCCAAAGTGTGATGAACACATCGCGGTTAAGCAATCCCCAGCCGTAGGCCATATCGGCTACCGATAAGAATTTCAGTGAGAGAATCAATTCGATAAAGCCGAGCACAACTTTAACGGTATTCAACCAACCGCCGCTCTTGGGCATCTCTTTGAGCATTGAAGGGAACAACGCGAAAATCGAGAAGGGGAGAGCCAAGCCTAAAGCGAAGCCACCCATTCCAAGTGCCGGGCCGAGCAGGCTGCCGCGTGAAGCTGCTTCTACCAAAAGTGTGCCGATAATTGGCCCGGTGCAGCTAAACGACACCAGCGCCAAAGTAAATGCCATGAAGAAAATGCTCAATACACCGGTTGTGTTCTCAGCTTTCGCGTCTATCGCATTTGACCATTTCGAGGGTAGTTTTATGTCAAACGCTCCAAAAAACGACACGGCAAATACCACCAGCAACACGAAGAATATGATATTGAACAGGGCAGATGTTGAGAGCGCATTGAGCTTGCTCGCACCAAATATCAGTGTTATTGCAAGGCCTAAAATCAAGTAAATAAGGATAATTGATATGCCGTATGTCAGCGCATCGCGTTTCGACTTGTTGGTTGCTTTCCCTTTTTTCAGGAAAAAACTGAGTGTCATTGGAATCATTGGCCACACACAAGGGGTGAGTAAAGCCGCCAAGCCACCCAAAAAGCCGATAATCAAAATGGCCCAAGGCGATTTGTCGCTTGCCGGCGAAGATGTCTCTACAGGTTCCCACCATTGGCTGATTTGTGCTGACGACGCCACGGGGCCGGTTGAAGCGACACCCTTGTCGCTGCCATCGGTGTCATTCGCTTCTGTCGTTGTTGAAATCGATACGGCATTTGCTTCCGCATCAGTATCTGCGCCAAAGTGCAGGTCAAATTGCTTTTTCTGCGGCGTAAAACATTGAGTATCGTTGCAAAATTGATATCTTACATAAACACTGAAATTAGCACCTGCTACCTCGCTGAGTGTAAAAGGAATAGAAAACTCTACATCGTCGTGCCACGACGCAAGTGTTTGCTGCATTGGCGCACTGTATTCGGTTACAGGTTCAACCGACGCTTCGGGATTGAACAACTCGACGCCGTTGCTTGCCGATGCTACAATTTCAAGTGAGTTTATACCCCCCTCCGGTGGAAAGGCGTAAAAATGATAGCCATTTTCAACATCCACTTTCAAAACGATGTGGCCCGATGTAGGGGAATCGGTTATTACTTCTGCGCTCCAGTCAATTTGTGATTTGGCTGATAGCGTAGTAAATATTGTGAGGATTACGAATAGCAGACGATTCATATTTGGAGTTTCTTTATGTTTGGAAGAAGTTCTGAGGTTAAATGGGCGATCACTTTGCCGGTATGGTCAAATTAAAGGCTTGTTTACGAGGTGGAGTGCAAATGTCGCCGTTGCAGCCTTGAAAACGTATGTAACCTTTTAAAGAAGTGGCATTTGAGTCGGTCAATTTGAAGCGTTGCTTGATTACAACCGACTTATCCCAGAAATTCACCTTCATGCCAAATGAAGGGTCAACCTCCGAAGTGGGAGCAATCGAAGAAGCGGGCTTGCCAACAGGTTGAGCGCCCGGAGTCTCGGTGATATTAATTTCAAAAGGCCGGGGGCCTCCTTTCTCGGCGGTGGGTATGAAAGAATAAATGTGAAAACCGTCGGCGGGAGTCAGATTGATAACCAGCTCCACTGTCGATGAGTCAATATTTTTCAGTGAAATATTCGCTTCGGCAGCTTTCGGAGGCTGAGCTGAAGCATTAAGAAATGCTAATATTGCAGTTAAAAATAATGTTATCAGTTTCATCAGTGTGTTCTTTAAAAAAATGGTTGATAATCTTAAAGATGTGGTTTATAATAAGGTCCTTTCATATATCGGGCAGTTATTTCAGCCCATAATTCCAACAAAGGTAACAAATTTTTCAGGATTTGGCAAATCATGCATGCCACCGCCCCTTCTTTTTCCCATTTTGCAGAGATTGAAATGAAAAAATAAGTTAAACATGAAAGAAAACCGGTAAAAAATTCTTACCTTTGCAAAAGTTGTTGTATCAATATTAAAAATGTCGCAGTTCCATTTTCCTTTTTGTGGGTTTTTGCGATATTCATGAAACTTGATACATGTCGGGAATCTTTTTCCCGTTTTTCATTCCTTTCGTTCATCACCTGTTAAATCTGTAACTGCCACCGAAAATATATGGAGAATAACAAAGTGCTCTTTATAGCGCAAGAAATCAACCCCTATCTTCCTGAAAACCCCTTGTCAATCATTGGTCGACAAGTGCCGCAAGCTATTCAGGAAAATGGATATGAGGTAAGAACTTTTATGCCTAAATACGGCATGATTAACGAGCGCCGTAACCAGCTCCACGAAGTTATCCGTCTGTCAGGACTTAATATTGTCATTGATGACAATGATCATCCTTTGATTATTAAGGTGGCTACTCTTCAGCCTTCGAGAATGCAGATTTATTTTATCGACACTGAAGATTACTTCATGAAATCAGGTGCGAAAGAGCTTGAAATCCGCTCTAATCCTGAAGACAACGACGAGCGCATAATGTTTTTTGTGCGCGGGGTTATAGAAACGGTTAAAAAGCTCCGCTGGGAGCCCGCCGTAGTCCATAGCCTCGGCTGGATTGCATCATTGGTACCGCTCTATCTCAAAAACTATTATGCCGAAGATCCCTCTTTCTGCTCATCTAAAGTGATTTTTTCGCTTATTGACGATGCCTTTGAGGGTACTCTCGACCCCCGTTTTGTTGAAAAACTCAAATTCGACGGTTTTACAGATGAGCAGTTGCAACTCGACGTCAACACTCCGGTTGATTGCTTCGAACTAAAAAAACTCGCAATTCGCCATAGCGACGGTGTGATTCAAACTACCCCCGTTATCGACGACCGACTTGCCGATTATGCTCGTCAAATCGGTAAACCATTCCTCGCTTATGATGCCGAAGCCGACATGGCCAAAGCTTACATTGATTTTTATAATGCATTATGAAAATTAACCTGTTACTGTCAGGCTTATTTATAGCTTCCTCAGCCGTCATTTGCAGCTGCGACGATGATAACAACATCGGTAGCTCTCTTATCGACATTGATGCATCTATTACTGTTGATGATAACTTTCAAGTTACCGGCAAATCCGTAGCTATTGATGGCGTCCAATCCCGCACTATCATGCAACTCGTAGGCGAAATTGAGGCCGAAGGTTATGGCAAACTTTCTGCTGATTTCCTTACTCAATTTATGCCCGTCGCTGAAATCGACCCCTCGCTTTCGAGCTCCGAGCAGATTGACGGCTTCCGTCTGCTGCTCATGCACAAGCCCGGCGCTTTAGTGGGCGACTCGGTAGTGCCTATGGGTGTCGAGGTCTATCGTTTGACCAAATCACTTGAAGCTCCGATTTTCAGTAATCTTGATCCAACCGGTTATTTCGACCAAAATCAGCCTATCGGCGGACAGGTTTACACATCTTCCAATTCCGAACTCTCCGATTCGCTCGCGAAACTCAATTATCGCGAAATTTTCGTCGATCTCCCCGTTGAACTTGGCAAGGAACTATTTGAAATTTACAAATCAAATCCGGCCGCCTACAACGACCCATACCTTTTCAACGACCTTTTCAAAGGTCTGTATGTTAGAAACTCATTCGGTTCAGGGCGAGTAGCTAAAATCGGAGCCACCGCTATGCAGATTTTGTATCACCGGGATACTGTTAACGCTGCCGGTCGTGACACCACTATCAACCACGTAGGCACCTTCTATTCCATAAGCCCCGAAATCATCACTAACAACAGCATTCGTTATGAGATGGCACCTTCTCTGAAATCGCGCATAGCCAATGGTGAAAATCTCATTATTGCTCCCGCCGGTCAAGAGGTTGAAATTGAATTCCCTATTGAAGATGTGATGGCTTCTTATCGTAATAATAAGTCAAAACTGTCAGTTATCAACGACTTGACATTCACTGTTGTCGGGCGCCCGATTCAAAACTCTTACGATATTGTGCCGCCAACTGACCTCTTGTTGGTTCTTAAGAGCAAAAAGAAAGAATTTTTCGAGGAGTCAAAAATTCCCGACAGCGAAACCTCATTCTATGCCACCTACGACTCATCTACAGGTAACTATAAGTTCACTTCAATGCGCCCCTACCTGTTGAATATGTTAAGCAAGGCTACTGTCACCCCCGACGACTATACGTTTATTATCACTCCTGTTGAAATTTCTACTGAATCAACCGGAAATGCTGCCTACGGTAATGTTGTGCAATATGTAAC
>CAMWUH010000029.1 GCA_947177325.1 uncultured Bacteroidales bacterium | reverse complement strand
TCTTACTAATATAAATCTCGAATCTTATTATAAACTAATTATCGAAACTTACTTATTAAAAGTGGTTTTCATAGCCGTTATTTCAGAATGCGCTTTTCGAAGCGGCCGTTTCGACTGACTATGTAGATGCCGGGAGCGCAATTGGCGGGGTCGTCGTGGTTACCATGCAGGTCATACCAGTGCTCGACAACGGCTGCTTCTTCGGGCGACATCTCAACTAACTCGACGCCTACTTCGTGGCTGTCGGTATCGTTGATGTAGCGAAAATCTTTCCACACGGCAGCCGCACGATATTTGGCCAGGGATGCGGCCGGCACAACGAGTTTCGACCATGCTTGCACATTGTCGTTAAAGGCGGTTTCGCCGGCAGCGGGCGGATTAACGGCGTTGCTTTTCAATATAGGCGGTACACCTACATAGTCAAATGCACGGCGCCCAATAGAGGTAACGGTTGAGGGGATGGTCAGAGCACTGACACCGTCGCCCCGTTGCTCGGCAAATGCCATCTCGCCTATAGTCTTCAGACCTTCGGAGAGCTCGATAATCGAAATATTATTTGACCAGAAGGCACAATAGTCAATGGTGTGGACCGACGGCGGAATGTAAATCCACTGCAAGGCGCAGCCGCAGAATGCACCTGCCCCGATTTTGGCAACGCCCGGACCCTGGAAATTCAGTATGGTCAGGGCTTTGTTGTTATCGAAACTGTCTTCGTCTATAACGGTGTTGCCGTTGCCACTTTGAAAGGTTACTTCAACGAGTGACCCGCAACTTTCAAAAGCTTTTGACGAGATGGTTTGCAACGAGCCTGGAAGCAGAAGCGATTTGACCGATTCGCACCCCCAAAACGCGGCCACACCGATTGATTGCAGCTTGTCATTGAAATTAATCGTGGCCAGATAACGGCAATCTTCAAATGCATTATTGCGGATTATTTCGAGGGTTGACGGGAAGGTAATAGTGGTGAATGTACCACTAAGCCCCGCATGGGCAAAAGCCTCAGCACCGATAATTTTCAGTTTCTTTCCAAGGCTTACCACCGAGAGATTTTCACAGCAGTAGAAAGCCTTTGAGCCGATGGTTTCGGTGTAGTCAGAGAGAGTAACTTTCTTGAGATAGGTATCCCACATGAAGGCCTCTTTCTCAACGGTAGTTACCTTGAGGGTAACGCCATCGTAAACGACAGTCGAGGGGATGGTCAGATTATAGTTTTTGGTAGCTTCTTCGGCCAGGCCGGTGCATTTGGCGATTTTATCGGTGGTATTGACTTTATAGCGCAGTTTGCCTATTGTCACCTCTTTAGCCCCGGCGGTAAGCGCAACGAAGGCTAAAAGCAGGAGAACTGCAGGGCGGAGAGCTGATTTGATTGAAAAAGATTTCATAATAGATTGTTAACGATTGGATGTTGAAGGGGGATGAGATTATTGTTTCACACGTTTTTCGATTTTGCCGCCGGTTTTGACAACATAGATGCCCGAGGGGCAAACGGCAGGATTGACGCAGTTACCTTGAAGGTTAAACCACTCTTCGGTGCCGGCTTGAGGGTCAGCATCCATTTCTACGGTTTCTACGCCGTTATCGTCGGTGTCGTTAATATAGCGAAACTCCTTCCAGAGGGCAGCTACCCGATATTTACCTACTGAAGCCTGAGGCACTTTGAGCTTGACGCTGTCGTAAACATTAATGTCAAACACCAATTCGCCGGCCACAGGCGGATTAACGGCTGCACAACTGATGTCGGCAGGGTCGCCGCAATTCCAGAAGGCCTTCTGTCCGATGTAGGTAACGGTCGATGGGATGGCGATTTTCTTTACTCCGGTACTGTATTGGTCGCAGAAAGCAAGCTCCTCAATTCGCTCCAGGCCCTCCGACAATTCAATGATTGTAAGGTCATTGCCACAAAAGGCGCCACCACCGATTTTCTTGACTGATGAGGGGAGATAAAGCCACTGAATACGGCAGCCTATGAAGGCACTTGGGCCGATTTCGGCTACCCCCGGCCCTTGGAAATTAAGGATTGTCAGCGATTTCAAGTTATCGAAGCATTTCTCTCCGATAACGCAATTGCCGTTACCGCTCTGGAAAGTCACCTCGGTCAGATTGTCGCAGATGGCAAAAGCTGATTCGCCTATTGATTGCAGCGAGCCGGGCAGAAGGAGGGTCTTCAATCGGTCGCAATGCCAGAAGGCACATTCGCCAATAGATTGCAACTTGTTACCAAACACAACGGTCTCCAGATAGCGGCAATCCATGAAGGTATTATCTCGGATAATTTCAAGAGTGGAAGGAAAAGTGATTGAAGTAAAAGTGCCGCTATTGCCTGAGTGGGCGAAGGCATAAGCACCGATAATCTTGAGCTTTTTGCCGAGGCTGACTATGCTGATGTTGTCGCAGCCGAAAAAGGCGTATGAGCCTATGGTTTCGGTGTTGTCAGATAGTGTAACCTTCTTCAGATAGTTATCGCCGGTGAAAGCCTCTTTCTCAACGGTGGTCACTTTGAGGGTAACACCCTCGTAAGTGACTGTAGAGGGAATGGTCAGGTTATAGTTTTTGGTGGCTTCCTCGGCCAGTCCGGTGCATTTGGCGATTTTGTCGGTGGTGTTGACCTTATACTTCAACTTACCGATGGTTACCTCCTTGGCCTCGGCGGTTGTAGCAAGCGCAGCGATCAACATAATGACTAAAGCTGCGATTGCTTTGCTGAATTTTTTAAAGCAGAAATTCATAAATTAATAATGAGAGAATGATAGGGTTGATTTTTGCTGATGACGGTCAGTCGGCTTCGGGTGCGCGACTGACTGTGCAAATATCAGCAAAAGTGCTCTTTTGACTCAAAAAATGATATAGAAATTATAACTACACTCGGGGTTGTAGAGTTGTAGTGGATATATTATTGACTATATTTGCAGCATGAAACTGCTTCCCTTTTCCATCTTCTTATTATTAATTGCTGTAGCTTGTCAGCATTCTGTACATATCAACAGTTCAACCGAGCGGCCAATCACTGGAGTGCCGGAGGCTGACTCGCTGACAATGGAGTTTGACCGCCTGCGGGGCACGCTTGGTTCACACGACCAAATAGAGAAGATAGCGCAGCGCTACTGCTCTATAGCTTCACTGCTGCCCGACAATCAGATTTTGCAAATGCGTAACGCTTATTTGCAAAATCTCAACTTGATGACTACTGACCCCGGGCGGGGATATCAACAATTGTCGGAGTCTATGAACAGTATGGACTCTGCGGCATCCCCCTTTGATTGGTACATATTGCGCAGCCTATTGTTGTCGACGGAGAAAAATGTGTTTCGCAAATATATGCAGGCCTCGGAAAACATTGATTTTTTCAGCAATAAAAAGGCTGATTTCGAAATGGCTCAGAATCTCGTAGTCAAAGGCAACGCCTCCATTGAGCTGGCCGACCTTGAAAGCGCCCGGGAGTGCTTTGACCGCGCTGAAGAAATTTTTCGCAAACAGAATAAATTAGAAGCCCTTTATCATGTTAAGCTCAACAAAATTTTGCTCTACTCGCCCCGGGAGTGCATCGACTCAATCAACTCGCTGCTTGCCGACAGCTTGATAAGGCGTTCACCGGTGTTTTACTCCAATCTGCTCCAAAACGCCTATTATTTCACTGACTCTGTTGAATATCTCGATAGAGCGATCGACATTATCAACTCAACAAAAATCGATCATTCCGACCTTGCATCGTTGCTATCGATGAAAGCCTGCACACTTGTTTACGAAGATAAAGAAAAGGAAGCATTGGCATTGATAGACAGTATTCGTCGTGCCGAAGCCAACTATAATCCGGTTACACGCAACCGCACCGTTATCCACAACAATCTGGCAATGATTTATGAGGCCAACCATAAACCTGACTCCTGCATCATCGAGTTAGTGGCGGCCTTGGATTGGACCGACAGCTTACAGCGCGAAAGCAACTATCAGGAGGTATATGCCCACGAAGCTAAGTTACGCATAAAAGAAGCTGCTACCACCGCAAGCTTGAAACGCCGCAACTTGCTGCTCGGCTGGGGATTCTCGATAATGGTGCTGATTGCCTTAACCGTGATTATTTACATGCGTCAGCGCCGGAAGGCGGAGTTGCGTCGCAGTCAGATGCAAGTCCTTGATGAAAAAATTCGCAATGAGCGCAACATAAACTTCGCACAGTCGTCGGTGCTCGAAGAGAGTGAGCGACTTGTAACCGACCTCAACGAAACGCTCGAATCACTTAATTCACGCCATCTTTTAACGCCCGACGCTCGCAGGGAGCTCTCCCGCATCATCTCTGCCTACAAAAGCAATGGCGACAACCGCGCCGGCTTCCTGAAAATCAATCGCGAGGTTGACAGTGACTTTGCCCGCCGGCTCAAAGCTGACTTCCCCGACCTGGCCGAAAGCCAGTTACGCCTGGCCGCTCTTATTGCTGCCGGAGTTGACAGTCGCCAGCTTTCAGCTATCCTAAATATCTCATCAAAGTCGGTCTATACAAGCCGCTATCGCCTTCGCACTCGCCTCGGGTTGGCAAAAGAAGATAGTCTTGAAGACTTTTTGCGACGATATGGCGCCCATGAATAGACCCGATGTAGACCGATTGGGGATAATAAGTTAGGGTTAAAAAGTTGCACGATTGTTGTAAAGTTGCTAAATTTGTAGCTCATCTACTATGGCCTTGCGCTAACGTCGCCGATTAGCTTGAAGCGACCGCTCTGTGCATCGGCTTTTACCAACCCTCTACAACCAATCATGAACAAACTTTTCGCTTCGCTTTTCGCCGGTCTGCTTCTCCTTTCTGTAAGCTTTGGCGTTGCAGCTCAAACTGAAACTTTGCCCTCAACCGAAGTTAACGGCGTTACATATTACTACTACGACGTACAACCCAAAGAAACGCTCTACTCTATCGCAAAACGCCTGGGCATTGACCGCCAGGTAATAATTGACTCCAACCCGGCCGTTGCCGATGGTCTGCAAGCCTACACTCGCTTGTATTTCCCTGCCACCAACGGCGAAATGACCGTTTTGCCGGCAGCCGTTGCCCCCACCGAAACCATTACCCACAAAGTTAAGAAGGGGGAAACTCTCTACGGCATTTCCCATCAGTATGGCATCACGGTTGACCAACTAATCGACCTTAACCCATCGGCTCGCGATGGAGTGAAAGCCGGAGAAGAGTTGATTGTGGCTCGACCTGAAACGCCCAAAGCAACTCCTGCAGTTGCTACTGACGGCGGTTCACGCCACGTAATAGCGCAAGGCGAAACACTTTATCGAATTGCCGCTGATCGCGGACTGACCGTTGAACAAGTGCTTGCGGCTAACCCCGGCCTCGACCCGTTTAACTACTCTGTCGGCACTGAAATAATTCTGCCGGGAGTTGCTGAAGCTTCCGGCTCACAACCTATTGCAGGCGTCAAACCCCAAACTCCTCAAAGACAGACACCCGCCGGTGGCAAGCAAACACCACCCTCAGCAGGCAAACTCCCTGCCGTAACCGCGCCCACTATTGACGACAATGATGCCGATGATGCTCCCAAGGCTGAAATCCCGGAGAAAAATATGCCTCACCAGCCTGTTATCATCTCTTATGAAGATCCTATGCCCGAAGGTCGCGAAAGCTTTGATGTGGCCGTTGTTCTCCCATTCATGCTCAAAGAGGCCAATCCGTCGCGCCAAGCAAAAATGTATACCGACTTTTATCGTGGCATGCTAATGGCGGCCGAGCGCAACAACTCCGACAGCAAAGAAATTCGACTTCATGTTTATGACTCTGCCGGAAGCAACGACACAGTGAAAGCTCTCATGTCGCGCCCGGAAATGAAGCAGATGGCTCTTATCGTTGCCCCCGAAACTGACGAGCAATTGATGACCATCGTGAACTCGGTTGACGAGGACTCGACTTTCGTGTTCAACCCATTTGTGGTGCGCAACACCGCATATCTCGACCATACCAATGTAATTCAAGCCAACATTCCCCAGGAGCTCATGCTCTCAAAGGCAGTAGAGGCTTTTATCGCCAATCTGGACGGCTACACCCCCGTGTTTATTTCACGCATCAAGGGGCAGGCTGAAAAAGATCAGTTTGTGAAGCTCTTCAAAGAGCAGCTCGCTGACCGCGCCATAAAATTTGAGGAAATCACCTTTAGCGATGTGCTCGAAGCCACTGACCTTCAAAAGCTTGACCCGGTGACGGCCTACGCCTTTGTGCCCATTTCAGGCCAGCGCGGTGAGTTCCTGAAATATGTCGAGGCGCTGAAAGCTTATGCGGTTTCTAATCCGCAGGGCGTCAAACTGCTCGGTTATCCCGACTTTGTAACTTTCCGTGGCCAGCAACTTGACGACCTTTCAGAACTAAACACTCTGATTTACACCCGCTTCTACTTCGACCCGACTTACTATCCGTCACGCCGCTTCGCCCAGGATTTTGAAGCCTCATTCGGCTCGGCTATGATAGAAGCAGCACCGATAATGGCAGTTTCGGGCTACGACGCCGGCAACTATATCTTCAAAGCTCTCCGCAACAACGGCGGCGATTTCCATCTCAAATCTACAACCTACAATGGTCTGCAAACCAACTACATAATCACCGACGACCAAACCGACGGACTGGTTAACACCTCGCTGCAACTGATTAACTTCAAGCCGGGAGGACTCGTTACTCACTCCGAAATCAAATAGCAGGCTCTCAATCCATCTATTCTTAATGCACCCCTGCCTTAACATTTATTTTTGAACCGGCTCCAATTATGGCCAAACGACTGTTTTTCTTCTTATTCTGTTTCATAGCAGCCTTTACCTCCTTATCAGCTCAAACTCATTACGTACCCCGCATTTCTTTTGGAGCACATGGCGGCATGACGATGGGCGAAATGGGCTTTTCCCCCTCTGTGCGTCAAAAAATGACTTACGGAGCTACAGCGGGTGTCAGCTTCCGATGGGCCGAGGAGCGTCACGTAGGCATCAAAGCCGAACTCAACTTTGCGCAACGCGGATGGGCCGAAGACTTTGAGGACTCCGAACTGCGCTATTCGCGAACTCTGAGCTACATAGAGATGCCCGTTATGACCCATATATTCTTCGGGTCGCGCAGGGTCAATTTCTTCATCAACCTCGGTCCTCAGATCGGCTACATGATTTCCAACAGCATTTCGTCCAATTTTGATTATGCCAATCCCGCATCGGTGGCCGGATTCCCGGCAAATCGCCAGACAGTGCAGATGGCTATGGAAGTCAAAAACCGATTTGACTACGGAATTACTGCCGGTGGTGGTCTGGAGTTTTACGTCAACCCCTACAACTCAGTCTACCTTGAAGCCCGATATTATTACGGCTTGGGCAATATCTACCCTTCGACCAAGAAAGACCATTTCGCCGCCTCACGCACATCAATGATTGCCGTCACACTGGGCTATATGTTTCGCCTCCACCCCAAAAAGTAAGCTTATCTTCAACGAAGGCTATGCAATTTCGCACTGTTTTAACTCCGCAGCAGGCCCCGGCCGATTTCAAAGTTGATCAAGACAACCTTATCTTGACCATCGGATCTTGCTTTGCCGACGAAGTGGGTAGGAGGATAAAACAGCGTTTTTTCAATATTGAAGTCAATCCGTCAGGCACCCTCTTCAACCCTCTGTCAATCTGCGTCGAAATCAACAGGGCATTACAGGGTAGTGTCTTTACCGATGATGATGTTCGATTGCATCCTGACGGCACCAAGTATATCAGTTTCAGTCGCCATTCAAAGTTTTCAGCTCCGTCGGCAGCTGAATTGGTCGCCCGCCTTAACGGTCAATTAAAAGAGTTGGCCGAAAATCTGAAACAATGCAATTTGCTGATGCTCACCCTCGGCTCGGCACGCTGCTTCAAGCTTAAGGGCTCGGGAGAAGTGGTTGCCAATTGCCACAAGTTTCCTGCCAATGATTTTGAAGTTGTTGACCTCGACGTTGAAGAGATTGAAACTGCGATGAGCCAAACGATTACGGCTTTGCTCCAATTGAATCCCGAAATGAAGATTGTGTTGACCGTTAGTCCCGTGCGTCATATAGGCTACGGCCTGACTGCCGACCGTCTTTCCAAGTCAACACTAATTGTGGCGTGCCACAGATTGGCTCGGCAATTCTCTGACTCAGTTATCTATTTCCCGGCCTACGAAGCGCTGACCGACGACCTGCGCGACTATCGTTTCTATGCCGACGACATGGTCCACCCCTCGTCGGTAGCTGCCGACTATGTAATGGAGCTTTGGGCTTCAACATTTCTTTCCGCTTCACTTCAAGGGCAACTAAACTCCTGGGCCAAGCTCTACAACAACGCTTCTAACGGCTCGGTTTCACCATTGAAAATCATCGCGGCGGCGGAGCGGCTTAATCCCACACCCCTCACTCTCCAACGTGTTAAAAAACTCTGTAACACATCGCAAAATGAAAACTCCGGTTTACAAAATATCTGACCTTGCAGCGACTTTAGGCGTTACTGCCCCACTGCCTCTACCCTCGGCTGCCGTTTCAAATATCGCCATTGACTCCCGCTCGGTGGTTGATCCTGAGGCTACGCTGTTCATAGCCCTCCGCACCCCCTCCGGCGACGGACATAAATACATTGCCAACCTCTACGCCAAGGGTGTTCGGAACTTTTTGGTTGAAACCGGTTACTCCAACCGTTTCCCAGATGCCAATTTTATCGTTGTAGCCGACACCCTTAAAGCCCTGCAACAATTAGGTTCAGCTCAAGCTGCCGCCCAATCATCCAAAATCATAGCCATCACCGGCAGTCAAGGCAAAACAGTCACTAAGGAATTGCTCTATTGCGCGATGAAAGAGCTCGGAGGCAACCCCGACCGCTCACCCCGCTCATATAACTCTCGTATCGGTGTGCCGTTGTCCCTCTTGATGATGGACCCCGCGGCTGATTGTCTGATAGTGGAAGCTGGAGTGTCGCAGCCGGGCGAAATGGACATATTAGCCTCGATAATCAATCCTGAAATCGGCATTTTCACCGGGTTGACCGATGAGCATTTACTGAATTTCGTTGACCGCAAGTCGATGCTTGCCGAAAAGTTGAAGCTCTTTAAGTCAGCCTCAACCATCTATTTCAACAGCAACGACAAAGAGGTCGCCAACCAGATTGTCTCCACTTACCCCGACAAAAATCTGATTGGAGTTAACGCGCCATTCCCCTCAACCTACGCCACCGACGTTGCTCTGGTTGAAGCCGCCATCGGCCAACCGCTGCCCCGGTCTCTTGCCAACCTCAACCCCTCGACGCGCCTCGACGTTATCGAAGGGGTCAACAACTGCAAACTCATTGACAATCGCTTTACCCCCGATTTGAAGTCGCTTGCTTTAGCTGCCGACTTCATGCATCGCCGTGCGCCGCAATCTCTTAGTCGAACATTGGTAATCGCTTCGGAAGTGATAGCCCGTGATGAGCTCTCCGACTTTGAAAAACTATTGCGCCAATATGGCTTCAACCGACTTATCACTATAGGGCAGTCGGTCGCTGTTGACCTCCCGGGAATTGTCGTAACGAACTACCCCTCGGTTGAAAACCTCTTGAAATCGGTTGCCGCCAGCGACTTTGCCAACGAAATAATTTTGCTCCAAAGCTCCTCTGCTCAATCGCTCAACGGTCTGTACGCCATGATTGAGGCCAAACAACATGAAACTGTTCTGGAAGTGAACCTCGATGCCGTGGTTGATAACTTCAATTTTTTCCGCAGCAAGGTCAAACCGTCAACCGGCATCATCTGCATGCTCAAAGCAGCCGGCTACGGAGCCGGGTCGGTTGAGTTGGCCCGTACACTCCAGGCCCATGGCGCCGCTTACATCGCTGTTGCTGTGGTGGATGAAGGGGTTGAACTCCGCCAAGCCGGCATAACGATGCCGGTTATGGTGCTCAACCCGAGAGCTCAAAACAACAAAATGATGTTTGATTATCAGCTTGAGCCTGAAGTATACAGTTTCAATATCCTTAATGAAATAATCGAAGCAGCCGAGCGCTATGGCATCACCGATTTTCCCATTCACATAAAGCTCGAAACCGGAATGCGCCGACTTGGCTTCCTACCGGAAGAAATCCCGGCTTTGGCCGCTCGCTTGAAAGCTGCCCCTCAGGTAAAAGCTTCAACCGTGTTCTCTCACCTGGCATGTGCCGACGACCCTGCCGATGATGATTACACCTTTGGTCAGTTTGCCACCTTCAACGCAGCCTGCGACGAACTCGACCGATTGCTCGGCCGCCACGTTAATCGCCACATTCTCAACTCCACCGGCATAGTGCGCTTCCCCCAGCAGCAACACTCTTTCGTGCGCCTTGGAATTGGTCTATACGGAATTGCCACCCTTGACGACGGCTCTATGCGCCCGCTTCGTCCAGTGGCTTCGCTCAGCTCTGTTATCATTTCAATCAAAGAGTGGCCCGAAGGCACCTCTATAGGCTATAACCGTCGCACTCGCCTCGTTCGCCCGTCAATTATCGCCACCGTGCCGATTGGCTATGCCGACGGCCTCGACCGTCATCTGGGCAACGGCAAAGGCTATATGATTGTGGCAGGGAGGAAAGCCCCGATTGCCGGCAATGTGTGCATGGATATTACTATGATCGACATCACCGACATTGTTGCCGAAGGTATTGAGGTGAAAGTGGGCGACCATGTGGAGCTCTTCGGCCACGAAGCAGGCGTCACCGAAATGGCCAGCACTCTCGGCACAATCCCTTACGAAGTTCTCACATCTATATCTCCACGCGTCAAGCGCGTCTACTATCGCGAATAGCATTAGTCCACTTCTATTCCTTCTCCCTTCTTAGTATAAACCAAATCTGCAACCCACCACCTCTTCCACCTTATTATATATATGTCATCATTCCGCCACCTGACCCCCGAAGAAATTGCAACGCTCTCAGCTGCCGGATGTTCTGCTCAAGATTGGCAAAACGTTGAAGTCAGCGCCGACTTCGACCCCTCGCGCTATCATTATGTCAGCTTCTCCGGTCACGTTACGCTCGGCTCAACCGCATCGGCCAACTTCCACCTCGACTCCCCCATCCCCTACAAGGCAGGCATAAGCCGTGCTCGCCTCCACGATGTTAACATAGGCAACGGGGTCTACATAGCCGACATCAGCAACTATATCGCTAACGTCGATATTGCCGACAATTGCTTTATCGAAAATGTTGACCGCATATCGGCTACCGAGGGTGCAACTTGTGGCATCGGCACAGAGGTGTCGGTCCTTAATGAAACCGGAGGGCGTGAGGTGCCTATATATCCCGGAATGTCGGCCCACATAGCTTACTTAATGGCAATTTATCGCCATGACGAACGCCTCAGCCGCTCAATCAACCGCCTGGTGGAAGTAGAAAAACATCGCATGTCGCAACGCAGAGTCACTATTCATGCCAATGCTTTGATTCGTAACTGCGGCACTATCACCGACGTCAACATAGGCGAATTTGCAATCATCGAAGGTGCTTCGCTCCTCTCCAACGGAACCATCGACTCATGTGAAGCTGACCCTGTAGAGGTAGGGGTGGGCGTGGTTGCCCAGGATTTCATCTTTGCCTCCGGCTCTAAAGTGGCCGACGGGGCGCTTGTGCTCCATAGCTACATAGGCCAGGGAACCCACATAATGCGCCAGTTTTCGGCCCACGATTGCCTGTTCTTTGCCAATTGCACCTGTGAAAACGGCGAAGCGGCTGCCGTGTTTGCCGGGCCTTACACTGTAACAATGCACAAGTCTTCGCTCCTGATTGCCGGTATGTTTTCATTTCTCAACGCCGGCTCAGGCTCTAACCAGAGCAACCACATGTATAAGCTCGGGCCTATTCACCAAGGCATCGTAGAGCGTGGTTCCAAAACCACCTCCGATTCCTACATTCTCTGGCCCGCCCACATCGGAGCGTTTTCATTAGTGATGGGGCGCCATGTCAGCCATCCCGACACGTCTGACCTTCCATTCTCTTACCTCATCGAAGACCATTCCGGAGCCCATCTCGTGCCGGCTGCCAACATACGCAGCGTAGGCACCATTCGCGACGCTCAGAAATGGCCCAAACGCGACCGCCGACGCGACCCCCACAAACTCGATTTTATCAATTTCAACCTACTCTCCCCATTCACCGTCAGCAAAATGATGCGGGGCATCCGTCTGCTCGACTCACTTGAAGAAACCGGGGGAGTCACCTCAGAAGTCTACTCTTTCCAGGGCATGACAATCAAAGCTTCTTCACTCAGAAAGGGACGTAAATACTACGCCATGGGTATCGCCAAATTCTTCGGCAACTCCGTTATCAAGCGCCTTGAAACCGCTGCTTCGGGCCGGACCGAAGAATTACACCGACTTTTGGCTCCCACTCACAACGCCGGTGAAGGCAACTGGATTGATGTGGCCGGACTCATTGCCCCGAAGCGCGAAATCGACGCTATTATCTCAGCCATAATCGATGGCAGTCTTAACTCCTTGACACAAATCAACGCCCGACTCGCCTCCCTTGCCCGCGACTACTACGATATGGAGTGGACTTGGGTTGCGTCGATGATGGAAGAATGGTGGGGTAAGCCTGTCGACCAATTCACTCGTGAAGATGTGCTCGACATTGTTGACCTGTGGCAACGCGCCGTGCTCGACATTGACAATTCCCTGCTTACCGACGCCCGTAAAGAATTTTCGCGCGTGGCACAAATCGGCTTCGGCGTTGACGACTCCTCGCGCCGCGACATCGACTTCGACAACGTGCGCGGCCGCTTCGAAACCGACCCCTTCGTGGAGATGGCCCGTCGCCACATTATCGACAAATCTGCGCTCGCCGACGACCTGCGTTCTCGCCTCAACGGGTAAAAGCCTG
>CAMWUH010000028.1 GCA_947177325.1 uncultured Bacteroidales bacterium | reverse complement strand
CCCCCTCTAAAGTGTGACGCACGGCAATCCATACGCGCTGATGGCGGGAGGTGAAAACTCGTTCGTAGCTTTCCGTTACGGGATTATATCGATAAAAGACTTTGCGACTCATTGATTTTTTTGCAAGTGGTGGTTGCAAAAATAACAAATTAGCTGTAATTTTGCACAGAAATTTGTCAAAAAAAATTATTATCGATATATATCAATGTTAACAGCCAAGCAAATTCGCGAGTCGTTTAAAGACTTTTTCCGCAGCAAAGAGCATCATATCGTGCCTTCTGCTCCAATGGTAATTAAGGATGACCCCACGCTGATGTTTACCAACGCGGGTATGAATCAGTTCAAGGATATCATTCTCGGCAACAAAGCGGCCAAATATAAGCGCGTAGCCGATTCTCAAAAGTGTTTGCGTGTCAGTGGTAAACACAACGACCTTGAAGAGGTTGGAATGGATACCTACCACCACACAATGTTTGAGATGTTGGGTAACTGGTCGTTTGGCGACTATTTCAAGCAAGAAGCCATTGACTGGGCGTGGGAATACCTCGTTGATGTGCTGAAGCTCGACCCGAAACGCTTGTATGCCACAGTGTTTGAAGGCTCGACGGAAGAGGGGCTTGACCGCGATAATGAGGCGGCCGCTATTTGGGAGAAACACCTTCCGGCTGACCATATAATTAACGGTAACAAGCACGACAACTTCTGGGAAATGGGCGATACAGGTCCATGCGGTCCTTGTTCGGAAATTCATATCGACCTCCGAAGCGATGAGGAGCGTGCCGCTATTGACGGGCGCGAGCTTGTCAACCACGATCATCCCCAGGTTATTGAAATCTGGAATCTGGTGTTCATGCAGTTTAACCGCAAAGCCGACGGCTCGCTTGAGCCGCTCCCGGCCAAGGTTATTGACACCGGTATGGGATTCGAGCGTTTGTGCATGGCGCTTCAAGGAAAAACCTCTAACTATGATACTGACGTTTTCACTCCGCTCATTAATAAAATTGCCGAGCTGTCGGGCTTGAAATATGGCGTAGACAGCAAGGTTGATGTGGCAATGCGCGTGATAGCTGACCACGTGCGCACAATTGCATTCTCAATCGCTGACTCTCAGCTGCCTTCGAATGCGAAGGCGGGCTATGTGATTCGTCGCATATTGCGTCGTGCAGTTCGATATGCCTACACATTCCTCAATCAAAAGCAACCGTTCATGTATCGCCTGGTTGACACATTGATAGAATCAATGGGAGAGGCTTATCCTGAAATTCAAAAGCAGCGCGAGCTGATTATGAAGGTGATAAAAGAGGAGGAAGACTCATTCCTGCGCACGCTTGAAAATGGTATCCGTATGCTCGACTCTGCGATTGAAGTTGCGCGTAAGGATGGCAAAACCGAGATTTCGGGCAAGGAGGCTTTCGTGCTTTACGATACTTATGGTTTCCCGCTCGACTTGACCGAGCTTATACTTAAAGAGAACGGTATGACACTCAACAAGGCCGAGTTTGATGTGGAAATGAATGCCCAGAAACAGCGTGCCCGCAACGCGGCAGCCGTTGAAACCGGTGACTGGGTAACGGTTAACGATGGAGAACAAGAGTTTGTTGGCTACGACACATTCACTACCCCTGCCCGCATACTTCGCTATCGCAAACTCAAGCAGAAAAATCAAGAATTTTATCAAATAATCCTTGACAAGACTCCATTTTATGCTGAAATGGGTGGTCAGGTAGGAGACCGAGGCACCCTGACATCGGCTAATGAAGTGATTGAAATATTTGATACCAAGCGCGAAAACGGAATTGGAGTGCATCTGACAAAACAACTCCCGGAGAATCCGGCGACAGAATTTGTGGCGTCGATAGACACAGAGGCCCGCAATGCTATTTCGGCTAATCACACAGCCACTCACTTGCTTCATGAATCGCTTCGCGAAGTGCTCGGAACTCACGTAGAGCAAAAAGGTTCATTCGTATCGCCTGATTCGTTGCGCTTTGACTTCTCTCATTTTCAGAAGTTGACACCGGAAGAGATTTCCAAAGTTGAAAAACTGGCAAATAGAAAGGTGCGTCAGGCAATTGCCCGGGATGAACATCGTAACGTACCTATCGCCAAAGCAATGGAGATGGGAGCGATGGCATTGTTCGGTGAAAAATATGGCGATGAGGTAAGGGTTATCAAATATGGCGACTCCGTAGAACTGTGTGGTGGAACACACGTAGATAACACCGGCAATATCGGAATGATTAAGATTATTGCCGAGAGCAGTACGGCAGCCGGTATTCGCCGCATTGAGGCCGTTACAGGAGCGCGCGCGGAAGCCTATGTTAATGACTTGGAAAATAACTTGCAGGCAATTGCCGCGATGTTTAATAACGTGCCCGATGTTCTTTCTGCCATTCGCAGGTCAATAGACGAGAATGCCGATCTTCGCCACCAGGTAGAGGATTACTTCAACGAGCGCGTTAACAATCTCTCAAAACAATTGCTTGAAAGTGCAAAGGTGGAAAATGGCGTCAAGGTTGTGGAAATGTCGGGCGTTCGCTTGGCCGATGTTGTAAAGAACGTAGCTTTCGCCGTTCGTCGTCAATCAGCAGAGCATACAGCGTTCATTGCTGCCACAGTTGACCCCTCGGGCAAACCGTTGTTGACCGTGATGCTGACCGATGATTTGGTTGCCGGCGGCTTAAATGCGTCGTCAATAGTCAGAAATGCCGCTAAAGCAATCAAAGGCGGAGGCGGAGGTCAGCCCGGATTTGCTCAGGCAGGCGGTAAAGATGCCGATGGTATTTCACAAGCTCTCAACCTTTTGCGTGAAGCAATTAAATAAATTGATACAACGCTGATTAATAGGCGAAAAGCTAAGACTTTTGCATGATTTTTTCGATTTTTAGAAAAGATTATGCAAAAGTTTTTTGTATTTCCTAAAAAATTACTAAATTTGTGGCTAACTTACCATAGGTTGGTATCAGGCAATAGCCAATGGCAATTCATCTTAGCAAAATCAACACAAATTACATAAACAAATTCTAACATTAATCCCAAACATTACTAATCGCATGAAAAAATTATTACTTTCATTGGCGGCTGTATTGAGCTTTGGAGCTATGGCTTATGCCGAGAATGTAACCGAAGTATTCAATCAGACCACCTTTGGCGAAGCCGGTTGGCCGACAAGTGCAGCAACTCGCCCCCAAGAACCCGGTAGCTACTACACTTCGCCTGACACAGGTATTAAATATGAACTCTATGGCTGTAACGTGCAAGCAGGGTATGGCGGGGCTGCCGATTATCTGATGATGCGCAACAAAGAAACCCTTGGTTCTTATGTTTCGTTTTCACTCGGTTTCGATTGCCAAGAACTCATCCTCAATACCGCAGGTTGCTCAACAGGAGCCAATAATATGGTCACAATCTATGCCGGCACAAATGTAATAGTGCAAAATTTTAAAGTTAATTCACAATATGCTGAGTTTAAAGTTTCTATTCCTCAGCAATATCGTGCTGCCGGTACAAAATATAAAATTTTATCATACGATACCGGCAGTAGCTCTAACAATACGAATCAACAATTCGTTTCGTTCACTTACGTAGAACAAACATCTGAAGCTTCAATTGCAGCTGACGTAGATGCTATTAATTTCTCAGTAGCAAAAGGTGGAGAGCAAACAATGAAATTTAAAGCGCTTGCTGAAAATATCACTGATGAAATTGCAATTTCAGTTGATAATGAGGATTTCGTTGTTACCCCCTCTACATTCACTCCCGTAAGCGGTGGTAAAGATATTGAAGTTACATTTACCGGAAATGTAGCAGGCAAGACTTCAGCCAAACTTACACTTTCATACGATGATTTGAAATATGAAGTAGCGCTCGAGGCATTCGTTGCGGCTGCCGAAGGAACTGAGGCTTCTCCTCTGACTCCTGCTGACGTAATAGCAATGAAAAACCTTAATGTAGGTCCTTTCTGCGTTAAAGGTACTATTTATGGCCAAACTGCAGCAGGCAGTAACTCAAGTGGTCTGACATTTACTGATGAAGAAAAAAATGTAAAAACAAATATGGTTTTAGAGGGTGAAGATGGTGCACGCATTCCGGTAGCTCTTCCTGCAGCAGTTCGAGACGACTTGAATATTGTTGACAACCCCGACAATGTAGGCAAAACAGTTATTGTAAAGGGAACTTTGGAGGTATACTTCAGTTTTACAGGTGTTAAAAACACTCAGCTTATTGAACTCGTAGGTGTTGAAAGTGTTGCAGTTGATCCCGACAACGCTGCTGCTGAATACTTCAATCTGCAAGGTGTTCGTGTAAATGAGCCTGCTAACGGTCTCTACATCGTTCGTCGTGGCGATAAAGTATCTAAAGAAGTTGTTCGCTAATCAGAGCATACTCTCGAATAAATCATAAAAAGGAATGGCTCGCCGATTGTGGTGAGCCATTCTTTTAATGTTTAGAATGCTTTGCGGTATTTATCGGGGTCAGTATCCTCGAGAATGCTCAGATAAGATTGATAGCGTGATTGGGCTATTTCTCGGTTGTCTAAGGCGGCGAGAACGGCGCAACCGGGCTCATGGGTGTGGGTGCAATTGCCGAAGCGACATTCTTCGCTTATTTTAAATATTTCAGGGAAGAAGTGAGCCACTTCGTATCGGTCCATCTCAATGGTACCAAACCCACGCACTCCCGGGGTGTCGATGATTGAGCCGGAAAGTGGAGCAGGGAGAGAGAACATTTCGGAAAATGTGGTTGTGTGCATACCTGTGTCGTGGACATCAGAAATATTAGATGTTTTTAAGTCAAGCCCTGGGATGAGGCGGTTGATTATAGTGGATTTTCCTACGCCGGAATTACCGGATAGGAGAGTGATTTTGCCGTCGAGCACCTCGCGGAGCTCGTCAAATCCTGTGCCATCGGAGGCTGAAACATTAATGACTTTGTAGCCGATTGACCTATACAGATAGTCAACCGCATCAAGCAGCTCACGGTCGTCGGCGTGCAGGAGGTCAATTTTGTTTATGACTAAAACGGCGGGAATGCGATAAGCTTCGGCAGTGGCCAAAAAGCGGTCGATAAAAGTTGTGGATGTTACGGGATGTGCAAGAGTGGCGATGAGAAGTGCCTGATCGATGTTAGACGCAAGGATGTGGGCTTCCTTCGACAAGTTGGATGCTCGGCGGATTATATAGTTCTTGCGCGGGTCGATAGCAGTGATAAACGCGGTGTTGTCGGCCGCAACCGGGGAGATTTCAACAATATCACCTACTGCCACCGGATTAGTGGTGCGAATGCCTTTAAGGCGGAAGTTACCTTTGATTTTGCAGTTTATTTCGCGAGGGGAGTCGTTAAGTGTAGTAACGACATACCAGCTACCGGTGTTTTTAGTGACGAGGGCTTTCATTATATATTAGTGTGTTAATATTGTTTTTTACTATAGTTGGCTCCTTAATATAACGCTAAGATAGCTAAATTTGATGAAAACAGGAGTAAAAAGAGAGTGGAAATGTCGATAATCGGGCCAATTATGTGTTAAAATTTGCATATTAAGTAAAAAAACATTAATTTTGTCAAAATTTTTAATCAAAGGGATATTCAAAAAGGTTAATATTTCAAATATTATTATAGTTAAACCCCCTAAAACTAACTAAAAATGAATGTAGAAATTATCGGTGCTAACGCCGGCTTAATTTGGAACGCTTTGAATGAAGCCGATGCAATGGGCATCAAACAACTCAAAAAAGCAACCAAACTCAAAGACAAAGAAGTGTTTGCAGCTCTTGGCTGGCTTGCCCGCGAAGACAAAGTCAACATCAATGTTGACCCTGCTGATGAAAAAGAATTTATTGTTTCTCTTGTTCAAGACAAATAATCTTTTTCTGATAAAGGAACTTTATTGACCGAGTTAGTCAGATTTTGATGAAAATCCAACGAGGTCAAAAGAAATAGGAAAAAGGTGGTGTGTCGCTTCAAGCGGTGCACCATCTTTTTTTGTAAATGAGGTGGAAGATTGGATGCGGGAAAAGTTTGCGCGTCAAGGAAATAAGAGATATGAGATTGGTTGACGCGGTTAGAGGTCAAGGAGTTTGTAAAGGCGTTGGCGGTTAGTGCCAAGATCAATTGCTCGCTGGGCATCGCGCATAGCTTCGTCGCGACGATAAGCTCGATGATTAAGCAGGGCGCGACAAACATAAAGCTCTGCACATTCAGGGTCAAGCTCAAGGCCTGAGGATATGTCTTCAGAGGCATCGATAAGGCGGTCAGTTTGAATGAAGCACATTGCGCGGCCGGCATAATATTCGGCCTGAGGATGGGCCTTAATAAGGAGATTGAAATGGGGGATAGCTTCGTCGGGTTGTTCTAAGGCCGAGTAGAGTGCCGCCAATGCTATGTGAGTGTCGGTCAGGTCAGGGAATAATTGGTTAAGCCGGGTTAGCTGAACTTTAGCTTCGGAAGTGTTGCCGAGCGAGAGGTTGATCAGACCGCGATAAAGATAAGGTTGATAGATAGTGGAGTCGAGCGCGGCTGCTGAATCATAGTCGGATATGGCAGCGCCGAGTAAACCGGCTGAGGTTAGAACGCGCGCCCGGTTGCAGAGCACGGTCACGGATGAGGGCGCCACCCGGTGGGCATCAGTCAGAGTGGCAATGGCTAAAGAGTCGCGGCCTTGATAAAATTGAATCATACCGAGGTTGGAAAGGAGCAATATGTTGCCGGGATTATCAGGTTCGGCTCGCATGGCCGAGATTATGCAACTTTCGGCTGTTTCCCAATTTTGTTTGGCAATGGCTTTATCGGCTTGTTCAATAAGTTTGTTATAGCTACCGGATTGAGCGGCAGCCGGGAGAACAGAGAGAAGAAGTGAAAAGACAAAAATTTTTATAGTATGTGGCATAATTTCTATGGGTTATCAGACGCGAAGTTAGCTATTTATGAAATGTTGACAAATATATTTAAAGCTAAAAGATGTAAAAAAATATGTAGATTGATTTGAGAATTAGGGTAAAATAATGTATCTTTGTTGAAGTTTTGGCCGATAAAATGGAGCTATTCTTCAGTTATAGAAATAGAAAAAATTGGCCGAAATACAACAACTTATTGCCAATCAATCATTTCAAAGCGATGAATAAAATTATAGAGCACCTGGATTATCTGTTGCGTCGACACGACTGCGTGGTTGTGCCGGGGTTGGGTGCATTCATTGCGAGAAGGGTTTCAGCCAAGTATGACTCCCGGACAGGCGTGTTTACAGCTCCGGGAAGAGAACTTGCTTTTAATTCTACGGTTACGTTTGACGATGGATTGTTGGCGGCCAGTGTTGCCCGTAAAGAGCAAATAACCATAGAAAGAGCAACTCAGATAGTTGCGGAGCAGGCTGAAGCTATGAATAGTCAACTGAATGTTGATGGAGAAATCAGCATCGGTGCAATAGGAAGTCTGGTGAAACAAAGCGGTGGAGAAACTGCACCGATTTTCAAACCATATCCGGCTTCGCAAGCGTGGCTATCGATGGGGTGGGAAGCGATAAAGATTAATGAGCTGAATGCAACCAGAAGCAATGATGAGGGATGTGATGCAATCGGCCCCTCAGACGTATCTTTGAAGGTTGCTTGGCGCAGATTCGTTAAGATTGCTGCTTCAGTGGCCATAGTGCTGATGATAGGTGTTGCAGCGGTGTTCCCGCTTGTTGATAATCGCAACGACAATATGGCAGCGGTTAGTGCAACTCTAAATAGTTTCGTTAATAACAGTCAAACCTCTGCATATCCGTCGATCGCACCGACCATGTCGCTTATGATAGCCGTGCCTGAGGTAAAGAATGTGCAGGAAGAAGCTCAGCTTACCATCAGTGAGCCGGCCCCGGCAATTGCTGAAGAGGAAATCGAGCGAAAAGAGATAGCGATGCCCCGCGGAATAATCAACGATGAGGATCGTTATTGTTTGGTTGTAGCGTCATTACCTTCGCAAGCACTTGCCGAGCAGTTTGTCAGAGATAATTCTGATTTTACGCTTGAAATTCTTCATTCCGAGAATAAATACAGAGTTTTTGCGGCTACCGGTGCAACTTCCGCAGATGCACTTTCACTGAAGAAGGCTGAAATTGCCAACCGCTTCCCTGATGCTTGGGTATGTCGCCGATGAAAAAAAATAAAAAGTTATGAATAGTCTCCACGAATTACTCATTAACCGTCGCAGCATTCGTCGCTATACCGCAGAGCCGATTGATGCCAATGATGTGAAGCTGATACTCGAAGCAGGTCTTTTAGCACCTACCTCGAAAAGTACGCGAGCCTGGCAATTTGTGGTGGTCGATGATAAGGAGATGTTGGAAAAGCTCAGTCATTGCAAACCGGTTGCGGCACATCCCATTGCCGGTTGTAGCCTGGCGATAGTTGTAGCCGTGGATGCAGAACGCACCGAGCCGTGGATTGAAGATGCATCAGTCGCAGCTGCTTATATGCAACTGCAGGCAGAAGATTTGGGATTGGGTTCGTGCTGGATTCAGATTCGCGACCGATATATGGCCGACGGCACGCCATCGCAGGAATATATTCAGGAATTGCTTGAAATGCCTGAAACGATGCCTATAGTGTGCGTTCTGACTATCGGGCATAAAGATGAGGAGCGAAAGCCTCAAGACGTTGAAAAGCTCCGCTGGGAAAATGTGCATATCGGGAAATGGCGTTGCGACGAACAATAAAAATTGTGTTGATTGGGTCAGGTAACGTTGCCACTCATTTGGGTCAAGCACTCGCACGTCACCATAAAATCGCCCAAGTTTTCAGCAGAAATATTGAAAATGCCCGTCAACTGGCAGCCATGACAGCCTGCCATAACGCAACCGATGATTTAACGGAGCTCATATCAGATGCCGACTTATATTTAATCTCGTTGACCGATGATGCTATTGAAGGTGTTTTAGATGCGACGGAGAATATAAACTCCGGCATTTGGGCACATACTTCAGGCAGCACGCCGATGAGCGTATTTACGGGAAAGAAGAAGAGATTCGGTGTGTTTTATCCCTTGCAAACTTTTTCAAAAATGAAGGAAGTTGACGTTAATCGCGTCAGCATGCTCATAGAGGGTTGCAATGATGAAGTAACGGAAGAATTAAAGGAGATTGCCGAGTCGATTTCAACAGTAGTAAGTCTTGTTGACTCGAAAGGAAGGGCGGACTTGCACGTGGCTGCAGTGTTTGCCTGCAACTTTGTCAACTATATGTGGGTTATCGCAGATGAACTGCTTCATAAGCACAATTTAAATATCTCCGCGATGATGCCACTCCTGGAGGAAACATTAAATAAGCTAAAAGAAATGTCGCCGGAGGCAGCCCAGACGGGACCCGCACGCAGAGGAGATACCAAGGTTATTGACCGGCACCTGCAAAGCCTGGCCGGCGCGCCTCGTGAAGTCTATAAGCTTGTTTCAGATTTGATTTTAAAACATTACCACAGCCATGAGTAAGATTGCTTACGAATTAAAGAAAATAAAAGCGATAGTGTTTGACATCGACGGGGTGTTATCGCCGTCGACAGTTCCATTAGGAGCAGACGGAATGCCTGAGCGCATGGCAAATGTTAAAGATGGCTATGCGATGCACATAGCGTTGAAGCATGGTCTGCGACTGGCTATAATTTCAGGCGGGATAGGCCGGCCGGTTGAGAATCGTTTTCGATTGATAGGGATGAACGACGTGTTTATGGGTGTGGCTGAAAAGTTGCCTGTGTTAGAAGCATGGATGGCTGAAAATGGATTGAATGCCGAAGAAGTTGCTTATGTTGGCGACGACCTGCCTGATATCCCCTGCATGCAATTGGCAGGCTTGCCATGTTGTCCGGCTGATGCGGCAGTTGATGTGAAGCAAGAAGCGATGTATATCAGCAAACTGAATGGAGGCTACGGTATTGCCCGCGAACTGATAGAAGAGGTGATGCGTGCCCAAGGCAAATGGATGTCGACATCTAATTTTTTAACTTGGTGAGGTCATAGGTTTGAAAAATAGAAAGAAATGAAGAGATTCAGATATTTATTGGGCAGTCAGTCGCCCCGCCGCAAGGAGTTGCTTGCAGCGATGGATATTGACTTTGGGTGTGTGGCGGTAAAAGATATTGAGGAAATTTATCCCGACAATCTTCCCGCGGAACTTGTTCCGGAATATTTGTCGAAGCTCAAAGCCGAGGCTTATAGAAGTAATCTTGGCTCTGACGATTTATTGATAACAGCTGATACGGTGGTAATTCTCGATGGTGAAATCTTAGGCAAACCGGCCGACGAGCAAGAAGCCATAGAGATGATCGTCCGGTTAAGCGGGCGCGAACATGATGTTGTAACCGGAGTGACGCTTTCCACCTCCAATAAATCTGTTACCTTTTCGGACAAAACGCGAGTGAAGTTCGCTCGGTTGGGTAGAGAGGAAATAGAAGAATATGTTAAGAATTACAGGCCACTTGACAAAGCCGGAGCTTATGGAGTGCAAGAGTGGATTGGAATGGTTGGTGTTGAAAAAATCGACGGGTGCTTCTATAATGTAATGGGGCTGCCCACGCCGGCTCTTTATCGTCAGTTACGCCTTTTTTCAGCTGAAAAATAGAATTGAAAACCGGATTGTGGGGGTGACAGACTGACGCCACCCTCTTTCAGCTTGTAGTTTTCAATGACAGGCATGGAGGGTGAGTGGTCGACGTAATCAGTCCCGGAGTTTATCACTTTAAGGAGCCCGGTGCTTTCATTGGCCAAGAAGTTTTCGGCTAAGTTCAAAGCCACAAATCCCATAGTCATCCTTAGATTTATCTCAATGCAAGGAGCAATTGCCGTAGAGCCGTCGTTATTTCGGTAAATCATCATATCGACGCCCAAAGGCCCGTTGTAGTTGTTGGCCAACATAGATGAAAGAGCCTTACGCATAGCTTCCTGAATTGAGTTGAGCCGGCGCGCGGAGCAACCATATTGGCAAAGTCGGTCAACGAGATAGGTTTGAGGCGCGACGAGGTTTCCGATATATTCGCCTGTAGAAGCTGATTCAAACATTGATAAACCCCGAAATCGAGTAGTGCCGTTGTGATGTTCAAAAAGCATTGCAAAATCGGCCACACGCTCTAATTTTTTCTCAATCATCACAGAGCCCTGGCGTTTTATCATTCCTTTCATCTGGTCGCGGAATTGGCCGGCGCTGAAGGCGTCGCTTGCCAATACACCCCGACCGCTGCTCGACCATGGGGCTTTCATCATTACAGGATTCTGTGATAAGTTGTCAAAATCAACTTCATCAATTGAAAATATCTCAACCGGCAAAGGTGGAACCGGAACTCCGTTGGTGGCTAAAGATTGATTAATGGCTATTGTGTGGCGACGATGGCTTAATCCGCGAATGTTGTCCAGAGTAACTGTGTCATCAAGTTGCGGAGAGGAAATGCCTAATCGTTTGAGGCGAGCTAATAAAGCCGGCGACCATCCCCAGGGTCGAATATTGACGTTGAGGGTGGAAGGGGCGGTGAAAAGTTCACCGCGCAGGTTAAACATCCGGCGCAATTCATTGAGTTTTTGCTGATAAAGATGATTGGCAATTACCATGTCGCCATCGTTGCAGTGGAAGAAGGGGAGAAGTGCACCCGCTTCGGCCAGTGCAACGGCATTGTGAGGAGCAGTGTAATTGGGCGAAAAATTGGCTAATGCCAGGTCGTTGTCAGGGTTAAAAATGAAGATGTTGGGCATTAATGGTCGAAGACGTTGTTGCGATTGAAATTGCACAGGCGATAAAGACAGCGCGAAGTTACTGATTTTTTCAACAAATAGGCTTACTTATCAACATGATATTGGACAATTCAAGGGTGATTATTATATTTGTAGAAGAATTTTCCCAAATATTGACTTTCCGAAATATTTAATGAGTGATATAATAAAATTGCTGCCTGATTCGGTAGCAAACCAAATAGCAGCCGGAGAGGTAATTCAGCGCCCGGCTTCAGTAGTAAAAGAGCTTGTTGAGAACTCCATAGATGCAGGTGCGCGCAGAGTGCAGGTAATTATCAAAGACGCCGGGCGCACTCTTGTTCAGGTTGTTGACGACGGTAAAGGAATGTCGCCGATGGATGCCCGCATGGCATTTGAGCGTCATGCCACCTCAAAAATCACCGAAGCCGCCGACTTGTTTGCGCTTCATACAATGGGTTTTCGCGGAGAAGCCTTAGCCTCAATTGCAGCCGTGGCCCAGATAGAGCTGCTGACCATGCAGCCCAACGATAAAGTAGGGACCAAGTTGATGATTTCCGGCTCGAAATTTGAGGGGCAGGAACCTGCGGCTGCAACACCGGGAAGTAATTTAATGGTAAAGAACTTGTTTTATAACGTTCCGGCAAGACGAAAATTTCTGAAAAAAGATAGTGTAGAGTTGAGCAACATCGCCCATGAATTTGAACGACTGGCATTGGTTAACCCTGATGTTGAGATGTCGTTGATAAATAACGGCGCGATATTGCACCAATTGACTCGCGGCTCATTGAAGCAAAGAATTGGCGGGTTGTTTGGAAAAACGGTAGAGAAGCAGTTGGTGCCAATCGGAACGGAAACGTCGTTAGCCAAAATCAGCGGCTTCATTGGTTTACCCGAGAATTCACGTAAGCGGGGGGCATTACAATATTTCTTCGTAAATGGCAGAAATATGCGCCATCCTTATTTCCACAAGGCCGTCATGCACTGCTATGAGCAACTAATCAAGCCCGACGAACAGCCTAACTACTTCATAAATTTTGAGGTTGACCCGGCAACGATCGATGTTAATATTCACCCTACAAAACATGAAATAAAGTTTGAAAACGAGCAATTGATCTGGCAGATATTGATTGCCGCAATCAAAGAAGCTCTTGGGAAATTTAATAT
>CAMWUH010000027.1 GCA_947177325.1 uncultured Bacteroidales bacterium | reverse complement strand
AAAACTGTTTTCTTCCGACAAATAACTAATTTTGCAGTTGCCAGTTGAGAGTAGGTTGCTGAAGCGGAGCAGAATGTTGCCATAAGAGCAAGTGATAACAATAATTTTTTCATTAGAATGTTTATTTTTTGGTGATTGTGAAAATTTCAATTGCAAAGATATGTAAGGAAAAGAGATGGTTGACCATAACCTGCGTAAACGATTTTTACTATTGAGTAAAATTATTTTACATCGCAGACATCATCAGTATAGTATTTGAAAAAATTCTTGTTAAGTGCTTTGCTGATAGCTATGAGCAGTTGTGTGTTAATTGTAGGCTGAGAAAATATGTAATATAGATTAGGCCTTTGACAATTGATACGCCGTGCAAGCCACGCCGGAGTTCTCTCTTGGCGTAGCATCTCTTCTTTAATTAACTGACCAATGTGTATCATAAAGGGCCGAACCTTAGTTGCTTAATCTCAACCGAGGTACCGCCAAGCACCTTTGAAACGAATAAGCACTAAAGGTTCGACCCGTAAAGAGCCGAACTCCAAAAGAAGCTTATCCTTGTTTCAAATAAAAATTGGCGGTTTTCGATTGAAAGGATAAGAGCTTTGAAGCTCAATCAGTATGTTAGCTAATTTGAATGTAAAGTTAGTAAAATATTTCTAATTTTTACGGCTAAGCAAAATTTCGGTTAGCTAAATGTAATACAATTATTGATTTTACCAATCGTATTTATTTTTTGAGTTTTGGGGCGAGGTAGCGGCCGGTGTGGCTGTCGGGGTTGGCGGCTATATCTTCGGGGCGACCGGCAGCTACGAGATTACCACCTTTGTCGCCCCCCTCGGGGCCGATGTCGATAACATAGTCGGCACATTTAACTACGTCGAGGTTGTGCTCGATGATAACAACAGTGTGCCCCTTTGCAATGAGGCGGTTGAAGGAGTCGAGTAGGGTAGCTATGTCGTGGAAATGGAGTCCGGTGGTGGGTTCGTCGAAGATAAACATGGTAGGTTGCGTTTGCTCCATTGCCAGGAAGTAGGCTAATTTCACACGCTGATTTTCACCACCCGACAAGGTGGATGAAGATTGGCCGAGCTTGATGTAGCCGAGGCCTACATCCTGAAGCGGCTGTAGGCGACGCACAACGGCGCGGGCCATTGTCGAGTTATCCTCAGAGAAGAATTCAATGGCTTGGTTGACGGTCATGTCGAGGACATCGTAGATATTTTTACCGCGATATTCCACTTCGAGCACCTCGGGTTTGAAACGTTTACCGTGGCAAGCTTCGCAGGTGATTTGAATATCGGCCATGAACTGCATTTCGATGTTGATAACACCCTCTCCTTTACACTCTTCGCAACGCCCCCCTTCGGTGTTGAAAGAGAAGGTGGCGGGAGTGAACCCCATTTGCTTTGACAGTTGTTGCTCGGCGAAGAGCCGTCGAATTTCGTCGTAGGCTTTAAGATAGGTGGCAGGGTTGGAGCGAGTTGACTTGCCGATAGGGTTTTGGTCGACAAACTCCACGCCTTTCAATCGGCTCAGTGAGCCCTCGATGGCACGGTGAGCACCGGGAGCGTCGACCGGCATTTCGAAGTGGCGGGCCAGAGAGCGGTAGAGAATATCGCGCACGAGCGAGGATTTGCCGGAGCCTGACACGCCGGTAACCACAGTTATGGCTTCGAGCGGAAAGTCGACGTCGATGTCTTTCAGATTGTGTTCGCGCGCGCCTTTGATTTTGACAAACTCTTTGAGAGGTCTGCGTGTAGCGGGCACCGGAATGGAGTCTCTGCCGGGCAAATAGTCAGCGGTGTGGCTTCCCTTAGCATCGGGGAGCTTGGCCGGCTCTCCGGCAAACACAATCTTACCACCGTTACGACCCGCTTCGGGGCCAACGTCGATGAGATAATCGGCAGCTTCCATTATCTCCTCATCATGTTCGACAACGACAACGGTGTTGCCTATGTCGCGGAGTTTGCAGAGCACGGAGATTAGCTGCTCAGTGTCGCGCGAATGTAGGCCGATTGATGGCTCGTCGAGGATATAGAGCGAGCCTACAAGACTACTGCCCAATTGAGTGGCCAGGTTGATTCGCTGGCTTTCGCCGCCCGAGAGGGTAGATGAGCCGCGGGAGAGGGTAAGATAGCCGAGACCAACGTCGCAGAGAAACTGAAGGCGGCTGCGGATTTCGGTTAAAATGCGGTCGGCAATGGCCATGTCGGTATCGGAGAGTTCGATGGAGTCAAACCACGCCTTCAGTTGATTGACAGGCATATTGTTGAGCTGACCGAAGGTCATGCCGTTGATTTTGATATATTCTGTTTCGGGACGGAGGCGCGAGCCGTGGCAGGTGGGGCAAATGGTTTTGCCACGATAGCGAGATAGAAGAACGCGATACTGAATTTTATAGAGATTTTCTTCAACCATCTTGAAGAAGCCGTTGATGCCACCGAAGCGAGTGTCGCCGTTCCAGAGATAATCTTTCTGGGCCGGAGTGAGGTCGGCGTATGGCTTATGGATAGGGAAGCTGGAGACGGGGGAGTGGTGGATAAGGTCCTTGCGCCATTGACCCATCTTATCGCCACGCCAGCATGCTACGGCGCCATCATAGATTGACAGTGCCGGATTAGGAACCACCAGAGCTTCATCTATGCCCATAGTTTTGCCAAAGCCTTCGCATGTAGGGCAAGCTCCATAGGGGTTGTTGAAGTTAAAAAGCATGTCGGAGGGCTCAATGAACGTGATACCGTCGGCCTCAAAGCGCTTGTTGAATGTGAACCTCACGGGTGATTTGCTGTCAGATGCCCAAACTATTAGCTTACATTCAGAGTTGCCTTCGAAAAAAGCAGTTTCGGCCGATTCGGCCAATCGGCTGAGCTCGTCGCCGTCGCGAGCCACGCTAAGACGGTCGATAACCAGCAGGTAATCAGACGGATTAGGTTGGGTGTCAGCTGATTTCAGGGAGTCGATGAGGTCAGTGATGCTGACGAAATCGTCGTTATGTAGCAAACGTGAGTAGCCTTCCTGGCGGTAGATGTCGAGCTGAGTGGCGAAATCGCGCCCCTCAGTCTGCGCAACGGGGGCCGCGATAGCGATGCGAGTGCCTTCGGGATAAGCCGAGGCCGCGGCAATGACATCTTCAACCGTGTGTTTTTTCACAAGGTTGCCACTGACAGGGGAGTAAGTCTTGCCAATGCGGGCAAAAAGAAGGCGCATGTAGTCGGAAATCTCGGTTGTTGTGCCTACGGTAGAGCGCGGATTGCGCGTGTTGACCTTCTGTTCGACGGCAATTGCCGGCGGCAGGCCTTTGATGTAGTCAACTTCAGGCTTTTTCATCTTGCCCATGAACTGGCGTGCGTAGCTTGACAGGCTTTCGACGTAACGACGCTGCCCTTCGGCGTAGAGAGTGTCAAAGGCGAGCGATGATTTGCCCGAGCCGGAAAGTCCGGTGACAACTACAAGCCGGTTGCGGGGAATGTCAACGTCGACGTTTTTGAGATTGTTGACGCGGGCACCCTTGATATGTATGGCGTGTTTATTTTGTTTGGTCATATTTTTATAAAGAGGGGAAAGAGAATTTCAGAGATAGATGGGGGGCGAAGAAGTTAATTGAATAAGTCGAGGAATATGGAGTCGACTTTCTCATCAATCATCAAGTCGAGGTCGATAACGGGATAAGGCTCCGGGGGAGCTGTGGCTTCAGATGCCGGCTCAATGAGAGGTTCCGTGAGGACCGAGTTGAAAAATGGCGGTCGGCCGGCAGAGTGATAGCGCTGAGTGAAGTAAGGAAGTTTGAGTTGAGAGATTATAACTCCGCGCGATGTTGAAGCGTGGATTATCTCATCGTTGCCGATATAAAGGCCTACGTGGGTCACGCGGTCGCGGTCGGTGCCGGTTGCAAAAAACACTAAATCGCCCGGCCGGAGTGATGCCCGGTCAATTGGCTCGCACCAAGCTTGCTGAGCCGATGAGTTGCGAGGCAAAGAGCGCCCGGCCGCTTTATTAAAGACGGTCATGACGAAGCCCGAACAGTCAACGCCTGATGGCTCGGTGCCGCCGAAACGATAGGGTGTGCCGATCCAGCGAGCTGCTTCGCCGATTATGGACGCAACTTCGGTGTCGCCAAAAGTCATGCGGTTGACGTGTCGGCGCATTTGGTCGTAGTCGGCTTTCGGCAGGGGAGTTGACTTGACAGGAGATTTAGAGGTAGAGGAGTGATGCCGGCGATTGTTGTTACGACGCGAAGAGTGACTTCGCGAAGTGGAGCAGTCGGCTAATACGACAACGCATATAATTGCTGCTGCTAACGACAGGAGAGTATGATAAATATAATTGGAAATTCGGTTGTGAGCCATGGTTGATTGGAGTGGGATGCAACTTGATTGACCTACAAAGTTACGAAATTTTCAGTGAATTTGCAACCCTTTCCGGTCTCTCCGGGTCTTAAAGTTTATTTGTCAGGCTATGAAAATAGTTTGCGGCTTTCCTGCCTGTTGGAGCAAGAAAGCCGCTGATATGTGATTGATTGGAGGTTATAGTCGCGATGGGTTGATTAGCAGATGCCTTGTTCCATCATGGCATTGGCCACTTTCATGAAGCCGGCGATGTTGGCGCCTTTCATGTAGTTAACGTAGCCGTCGGGTTCCATGCCGTATTTTACACATTGAGCGTGGATTGCGTTCATGATTTGATGGAGTTTTGCATCAACCTCTTCAGATGTCCATTGGAGGTGCATAGCGTTTTGACTCATTTCGAGGCCGGAAGTAGCTACACCGCCCGCGTTGACAGCTTTGCCGGGAGCGTAGATGACGCGATGCTCAATGAGGGTGTCGATTGCTTCGGGAGTGCAACCCATATTAGATACTTCAGCAACGAGCTCTACGCCGTTGGCAATGAGTTGAGCAGCGTCGTCGCCGTTAAGTTCGTTTTGAGTGGCACAGGGGAGAGCGATGTTGACTTTTTGTTCCCAAGGCTTTTTACCGGGGAAGAAAGTTGCTCCGGGGAATTTTTCAACGTAGGGCTCAACGATGTCTTCGCCCGAAGCGCGGAGTTGGAGCATGTAGTCGATTTTCTCGCCTGAGATGCCGTCGGGGTCGTATACGTAGCCGTCGGGGCCTGAGATGGTGACCACTTTACCGCCCAATTCGGTAGCTTTGAGGGCAGCGCCCCAGGCAACGTTGCCGAAACCTGAGATGGCGATGGTTTTGCCTTGGAGGGTTTGGTTGAAGCGTTTGAGAATATCTTGCACGAAATAGAGAGCGCCGAAACCGGTCGCTTCGGGGCGAATACGAGAGCCGCCGAAGTCGAGACCTTTGCCGGTGAAAGTGCCTGTGTTTTCGTTGACAAGGCGTTTGTACATGCCATACATGTAGCCAACTTCGCGGCCGCCTACGCCGATATCACCGGCGGGCACGTCGCGGTCAGGACCGAGGTTGCGCCAAAGGCCGAGAATAAAGGCTTGACAGAAACGCATGATTTCCTTGTCGCTTTTGCCGCGGGGTGAAAAGTCAGAGCCACCTTTCGCTCCACCCATGGGGAGGGTGGTGAGAGCATTTTTGAAAGTTTGCTCAAAGCCGAGGAATTTGAGGATAGAGAGATTTACTGAAGCGTGGAAGCGGATACCGCCTTTGTACGGGCCGATGGCATTGTTGAATTGCACGCGATAGCCTATGTTGTTTTGCACTTCACCTTTGTCGTCGATCCAGGTAACGCGGAATGTGATGATGCGGTCAGGCTCAACCATGCGCTCGATGATGCGGGCTTTTTCAAACTCAGGATGTTGGTTGTATATGTCAGCAACTGAGAGGAGCACTTCGCGCACTGCTTGCAAGTACTCTTTTTCGCCGGGGTGCTTAGCCTCGAGATTGGCGATGATTTGATTAATGTCCATGGTGGTAAATATTAAGGTAGATTTTTTGAGGTTTTTTTAACTGACTGATTGCAGAGAGGAGAGTGAACGCTTGGGGCTCTTATGGTGTTAAAAAAGTAGATAGCGTTGGTTGACTCCGCGTTCTGCAAATGTCCTGTGCAAATATAATGTAGAAATGTAAAAGAAAAAAACTTTTTTGAGAGTTTTTTTAGGCGATTGAAGATGCGGGATGATAGCCGAAATGCTCGCTTTGACACCCAAGGGGCGTGGAAGTGCCATTTTCGTCAGCGCGGAAATAATTTCTTTGCCAAAAGGAGCGCAATATGCAGCGTTGGCAAGCTATTTGCAAAAATGATTATTTAGTTTTAAATTTGTAAAAAAATATGAGCACCATAACTCCAGATAGAAATTCATTGACAGGTGCCGACGCAGCCCGGCACCTTCCTTTTTACGAGCTTCTCAACCAGGGGCTCCTTATGGCTGCATTCAGTCGCTTGGTAAAATATGGTGAAAAGAAAATGCTCTGGGAGTTTACTGACAAACTCAAGGAGCAGCGACAGAATTATCTCTACATGATTCAGTATGCCTTGAACGGTGTTGAAGATGACAACCGCGAGAAAATGCTGACGGAGATTAAGGCGTCGCTCGCTGACATTTACGAGCAGATGCGCAGGAAAAGCGATTTGCAAAAACCGACTCTTTATGCGGCTACTGCAAAGGCAATGAAAGATGTTGATTTTCAACAGCTCGAAAAATTTTATTTTGATAAGGTTGACAATGGCTCAACTGACTCCTTTGAGAATGAATTAACTCTTGAACAGTTGGCAGAACGAGAGGGTTTTTATCGCGACATATTCAATTATTTCTGGACTTGCGGCAAACTCAACGACCGGCAGTTTGAGTTTTTAAATAGAGTTATTTCAGGTGCTGACGCTTTAAAATGCTCAACCCCTGCTGAATTAGACTATATATTGCTTGGGGCACTGATGTTGGGCGAACTGGCCTATCACGATGAACGCCGAGTTGTTGCTTTATGCAACTATATTACGGCCGAAAGACGTGATGAATTCAAAATGGCAGCCATTGCTGCGCTGACGTTATGCCTGACTGTAAATCGCAAATCTGTTTTCGGGCCTCAAGTCCAAGGTTATATCACAGGCATATTTAGTTCCCCCGAGATGAAAGATGCATTGAAATCAGCATCTTTGGAGTTTGCCCGTACCCTCGACACAAAGCGCGTCAGCGATGATATGCAATCCTATTTCCGTGAGTCATTTTCAAAAATTGGTGATGAAGTCAGAAAATCAATTAAAGACCTTGAAAAAGTCGAAGACCTCGCGGAGCTTGATGAAAATCCCGAATGGATGGAGATGCTCGACCGCACGGGCCTTTCTGAGAAGATGCGCCAGTTGAGTGAAATCCAAGAGGAGGGTGGCGATGTGTTCCTTCAGCCATTCAAGCAATTGAAAGGCGACTCATTTTTCTATGAGCCGGCCAACTGGTTTTTGCCCTTTTCATCCAATTTCTCAGAGGTTAAAAAGATTGACCCCGAAGGCAAATTAGCTGAGATGGTTCAGGCAACGCCATTCCTATGCGACAACGATAAATACTCGTTCTTTTTTGCTCTGCGCGGTGTGCCCGAAGAACAGCGCAAGCTTATGCTGTCGCAACTCGAAACAGGCAACATGGGTGCAGCTGAAGAGAAAGCTGCTTCACTTGACTTGCGCGCCGATCAACAGCGTAGATTCCTCCGCCGCCACATTCAGAATTTATATCGTTTCTTCAATCTGTTTCGCCGGGCAGCGGAGTTAAACAATCCGTTTGCTTCGGAAATCAACTTAATGGCCTCCCCTTTACTGATGGAGTCGCTGCAAGGGGATAGCTCTGCGGTTGAAACCATCGACCTGATAGCTGAATTTTTCTTCCACCATAAATATTTTTCTCAAGCACTTGAAATATTCCAACAGCTTGAAACGATTGTTGTGCCCACCGTTGATATATATCAAAAAATTGGCTACTGCCTGCAACGACTTGGACGATTAGAGGAAGCATTAACCTACTATGAGCAGTCGGAGCTTTTGGACTCTCGGTCGGAGTGGACTGTCAAGCGCATTGCTTCGCTGAAGCAAGCACTTGGTCAGGAGGGCGAGGCCCTTGTATATTACAACCGCCTCCTTACTTCCAAGCCCGATGACATAAACCTGCTCAATGCTGCCGCCCGATGCAACCTCGCTATTGGCAATTATGAAGCGGCAATTCAACAATGGCACAAAGTCAATTATCTCGACACTGAAAACAATAAAGCCATTCGCGGACTCGCTTTAGCTTATCTTTATCAAGGCAATCTGGAAAAGGCGCGTAACTTCTTTGATAAAATCTCTGCACTCCTATCTCTTGATGAATCTGACTATGTCAATCTGGGCCACCTTGCGCTGATAGAAGGCAAGGGAAGAGAAGCAATCGAGTTCTATTCAAAGCCTGTTTCTGACGATACATCCTTTTCGCGAGTTATGGGTATAATTGCAACTGATGCCGACTTACTCACGCGCAACGGAGTTGACGCCGAGCGTCAACAACTTCTCATTGAGGCTCTGACTTGGCATTTTCAAAGACTTTCGGACAATTAATCTTTAATCACATTAAAATAACTAATCCAGTATTATGGTAATCCAACGTTGGCAAACCGTTTTTCTCTTCATCGCTTCAATGCTGATGATTTGTTTCACCATCGCTCCCTTTGCAGAGGTTGAAGGTGTAGCGCAATCGCTCCGTCCGGCTGACTTTATCGGCTACTTGACGCTTAACATCGTTATTGCCGTGCTTTTATTAGTAGCAATTTTCCTCTATCGCAATTTGAAATTGCAGAAAAAGATTGTTGCTATCTCAATGGTGATGATTATCGTTTCGGCAATTTGCGGAGGCCTGTATCTTTTTGGCCCGGCAGCTCCTGAAGGTAAAGTTACCTTAGTGATGGGTTGGGGCATCGGCTCGCTTATATTCTCGCTCTTGCTCTCATTTATGGCCTATCGTCGCATCGTCGCCGACAAAAAACTCCTTGATTCGGCTGACCGTATTTGGTAATTCCAGTCCTGACAAGTAAAGAATAAGGGGCTGTGTCAAAATTCAAAATTTTGACACAGCCCCTTAAGGTGTGTTAGAATAGGTCAGATGTCAGGCGCTGAGGATAAGGACGAGAGGAGCATACATAAGTATGTGACTGAGTCCGAATTCCGAAAGCAACGACACAGATGGCCAATTATAACACACCGCCTTGTTTTATAGAGACTTCGCCTATTAGATTCGGTCAAGAACTGTTTGGACCAGGTCGCGGACGGCGGTTTTGTAGTTAGGGTTAGCTTCGGTGTTCATTCGGTTGGCAATGATTGCGCAAACAGTCATGGCGCGGTGCCCCATCAGTTTGCCAAGTCCCTGCAGGGGTGCGCTCTCCATTTCGTAGTTAGTGACTTTACGGCCGTTGTGACGAAACTCTTCGATGGTGCGGTTCAGGTCAGGGTTGGCCAGAGGCAAGCGGAGCTCGCGTCCTTGAGGGCCATAGAAGCCTACTGCGGAAATAGTGTTTCCTCTGACCATATCATCGCGGCCTATCTGTTCAACTAATTCAGGGTTGGCGTCGACAACGTAGGGTTGAGCCCAAAGAGGGTTCCAATCGGTTTGCTCAACGAAGGCATTTTCAAAATCGAGATCGGCCACTTCGTTGCGTCCCGCATAATAATTGAGCACACCATCGAAGCCTATTGATTTTTCGGCTATGACAGGCGTACCGAGTTTCAGCTCAGGCTGTAAAGCTCCGGAAGTGCCGATACGCACAAGAGTCAAGCGACGCTTTTCAGGCTTTACTTCGCGAGTTTTAAAGTCGACGTTGGCCAAAGCATCAAGCTCGTTGATTACGATGTCGATATTGTCCGGTCCGATGCCGTGGCTCAAACACATGATCGGTTTCCCTTTGTATGTGCCGCCAATGGTGTGAAACTCGCGCGATGAAACTTCAAACGTCTTGGTGTCAAAAAATTCGGCCACCATGTTGACTCGAGCCGGGTCGCCGACGAGAATTATGCGGTCAGTCAGTTGTTCAGGCTTCAGATGGAGGTGAAACACAGAACCATCGTCGTTGATGATAAGCTCTGAGGCAGGAATGATTTTCTTTTCGTTCATGGTATATGGTAATTAAGGTTTGATTATATCAGTAAGGAATAGCAAGAGCCGGGAAGAGTTGCCACTAATCCGTCAAAGTCCATATCAATAAGGATTGAGGCAGCTTCGTGTACTTTAAGTTCAACGCCATGAGCAATGGCATCAATATGGCTGTCACCGTTTTTACGTAGGAATTCAACTACTCGCTGTTGCACTGGTGTCAGGAGCTTTGACGGAGTCGAGAACAACTCTTTTTGGTTCCCTTCGACATTTGATTGCCAGCCGGTGGCTCTGAGCAAGTCGTCGACATTGCGAAGCATCTCACCGCGATTGGATGCAACGAGGTCATTACACCCCTCACTGTAGGGATCAGTAGCACGTCCCGGCACTGCCATTACAATGCGATTATAGTCCGAAGCCAGTCGGGCTGTAACCATTGCACCACCACGAAGGGCTGACTCTACGACTATAGTAACATCAGCCATTCCGGCAACTATGCGATTGCGAGCCAGAAAGAATCCTTTGTGAATTTTTACTCCGGGTGCATATTCCGTCAGGAGTGCGCCGCCTGATTTTATAATCTCAGCGGCATCCTTGCGATGGGTAGCGGGATAAAGTGTGTCAAGTCCATGAGCAAGCACGGCAACGGTTCCGAGGCCGTTTTTGAGGGCAGCTCTATGTGCCAGGATGTCGATGCCGAAGGCAAGACCGCTGACAATGACTGCCTTTGGAAGGGCCTCGGCAATTTGTTGCATCAGCGAATTAATGAATGTGGCGCCATAGTTGGTAGAATTGCGAGTACCCACTATGCTGATAGTTGGTGCGTCAGGCGTAGGAGGAGTTCCCAGGCAGAATAGTCGTAAAGGAGCATCGTCGCAGTTGGTCAGTTTTTCAGGGTAGCCGTTGTTACTGTCGGGGAAAAGCGTCCTTATGGAATGTGTATTGTTGAAATTTATAACTTTTTCGGCTGATTCAAGTAAGTCGGCAAAATTATTTTGCTCAAGCATTTTAGCCATTTGAGGCATTGAGCGGAGCAACCGGGGCTTTGGAGTTTCAAAAAAAGCTTGCGCACTGCCTGTGTGCTCAATCACTTTTGAGGCAATCTCAGGAGTAAGTCCCTTGAGTGAGCTGAAAGCAAGCTTATATAATATTTTGTCATCCGAAAGCATATTGTTTCCCGGCGGTCGTTAGTTATCGAGGAACTCGGAGAAATATGATGCCAACTTGTCGCCTCGGCTCAGACGCCCGTTTTCGAGCGAAACGCAACTGACCACGGCATGGGCGGCTTGCGCCATGTCGTCAGCCCGATAGAGGTCCTGGATGAAAATAAAGCGGGCACCTTTACGCTCAAGCGACAGACGCGACACCACCTCATCATCGCCCCGTAGCGGAGTCATATAGTCGATTTCAACTCGGCTCAACACAGGGTCAATTCCCTCGCGGCGCATCTGCATAAATGAAATGCCGGCGTTGGTGCAAAACTCATGGCGTGTCATTTCCAGATAATGCAGATAGTTTGCGTTGTTGACTATTCCCTCTGCATCGAGTTCATAGTCTCTGACTTTAAAGGTCATCTCAAATATGTAGTCTGTCATAACAGATTTGTTGTCTTAATCAGATTAACGATGAGTTCAAAGTTAGTCAATCATCGGCATAAATCAAAGAAATTTAAAAAAGTTAACATAAAAAATTGGCTGGTTTTCACAATTCTGTTTAACTTTGACTTCAAAATTAACCATTAACCTTTCAAACAAAGCTAAATGAAAAAGTTAATTCTTGGCTTAGCCCTTGTAACATCCATGAATATTATGGCACAAAACCCGTTTTTTGAGGAGTTCAATACTGTTCACAACACTCCTCCATTTTCTCAAATAAACGCTGAATCCTATCCGGAGGCAATAGACCGCGCGATTGCCCTTAACAAGCAAGAAGTGGATATGATATGCAATCAGCGTTCAACTCCTGATTTCGATAACACGATTGTAGCTCTCGAAAATGCGGGCAAAGATCTCAACCGCGTCCTTTCAGTGTTTTATAATCTTTTGGAAGCAAACTCTGACGACCGAATGATGGAAATCTCGCTTGAAGTATCGCCCAAGTTGAGCGACCTCAGTACCTCCATCATGCTTAACGAGCGCCTTTGGCTCCGCATAAAGGAGGTTTATGCCAACCGCGACAAATTTAATCTTGATCCGGAGCAAATGCAGCTTCTTCAAAACACCTACGATTCATTTGCCCGCAATGGTGCTCGACTTGAAGGAGCTGACCGCGAAAAATATCGCCAAATCCAAGCCGAACTTTCAGAACTCACAACTCGCTTTGGTCAAAACGTGTTGAAGGAGCTTAAAACCTACAATATTTATCTGACCGAGGAAGAGATGGCCGGATTGCCGGCTGACCTGATTGCTGCAGCTGCAGCCGATGCCGAAGCTGCCGGTAAAAAAGGGGAGTACCTTTTCACCCTCGCTCAGCCCACATACATCGCCGTGCTTAAGAGTGCCGACCGTCGCGATGTTCGCGAGCGTTTTTATCGCCTGTATGCTGCCCGCAACACCAAAGGCGAATTTTCTAATGTTGAAATAATGAAGCGCATCGCGAATTTGCGCCTTGAACTCGCCAACTTACTTGGCTACAAGAGCTATGCGGAATACTCACTTGTTAAAACGATGGCCGGCAACCCCAATAGCGTTTACGACCTTCTCAACCGTCTGCGCGATGCATATAAGCCTGCACTCCAAGCCGAAATGAAAGAACTTAATGAGTTTGCATCGGAATTGGAAGGCGAACCAATTGAAGTGAAACCCTGGGACTATAGCTACTATAGCAATAAACTTCGCAACGCCCGATACAGCTACGACGAAGAGGAAATGCGTCCCTACTTCCCTCTAAACCAGGTTGAAGAGGGAGTCTTTGGCCTCGCTAATAAACTCTATGGTCTGACTTTCACTCAGAACGACTCAATCGAAGTTTATCATCCCGATGTTAAAGCTTATGATGTGAAGGATAGCGACGGCCGGTTCCTCGGAGTCCTTTACACCGACTTTTTTCCCCGCGACTCAAAACGCCCCGGTGCCTGGATGACAAACTTCCGTGACCAATATATCGATGAAGATGGAGTTAATCATCGCCCGCAGGTTTCAATAGTGATGAACTTCACCAAGCCCACCGCCGATAAG
>CAMWUH010000026.1 GCA_947177325.1 uncultured Bacteroidales bacterium | reverse complement strand
GATTATTCAAAGGGTTGAGTCGCAACTTCCGGAACAAGTTGCGACCAACCCTCTTTTCTTATGATTCGTGTAAACGACAAAACGGCTGCTTTGTCAACTTGCAAAGCGGCCGTTTTGGTTGTGTTATCAGTGAGTAGCTGATTAGCCGGGGAAGATAGCTTCGCTGGGGCAAACTTCAGCACATGAACCGCACTCAATGCAAGTGTCGGGATCGATGTGGTAGATATCGCCTTCAGAGATTGCTTCTACGGGGCACACGGGCAAGCAAGTGCCGCAAGCTACACATTTGTCGGTAATTACGTAAGCCATGGTAGTGGGTTTTTGTTTAGAAAATAGTTATTTGTTGAGAAAAAGTTGTAATTGTTAGGGGCAAATGTAGGCAATTTTGTTGAAATAGCCAACAGTTGTTGAAAAAAAATAGCTATTTTTGTAATCCATTATTGAAATCGAAATGAAGTTATCTAAATATAGTTTATTTATCGGCCTGTTGTGGCTGGTGGCCGGAGTGGTGATTACCGCGTCAGCTACCATACGCGTGAGCTTGCTCACATGTGGCCCCGGCGAGCCGGTCTACACTCTTGAAGGTCACTCCGCTTTGCGTTTGCAGTTTGACGACGGACGCGATGTCACGGTTAACTGGGGCTTGTTTGACTTTGCCGACCCCGGGTTTGAATGGAAGTTCGCCAAGGGACGCACTGATTATTTGTGTGGCGCATGCCCTACGATTGCTTTCCTGAACGAATATCGCTATTCGGGCCGCAGCGTTGTGGAGCAGCCGATAAATCTCTCGCCGGAGCAAGCCGAACTGCTCGTTAACTTAGTGGAGCAAAACCTTCAGCCCGAAAACGTTAAATATCGCTATCGCTATCTGAGCGATAATTGCGCTACTCGCCCTTTGAATATCATTGAGCAGGCTATAAAATTATCGGGTGATACGCTTCGATTCCTCTCCCCGGCAGATGGCGGCAAGGAAACGACATTTCGCAGGGAGTTGCGACAATACCACGTTGAGAATCAGCTCTATCAATTATTTATCGATATAGCTTTAGGGCGCGACGTCGACCGCCCGATTACCGACCGTCAGCGAGCATTTGCTCCGCTCTATCTCAGCCGATTGATTGAGCGGGGTCAGATTGTCGACCCTGCTTCAGGGCAAGCATCGCCCTTAACTGTGGGTGAACCCGTTACGTTGGTGGCCGAGGCGTCAGGTTGCCGATCGTCAGAGCCCTCGGCATGGGTTGTAGTTGCCCCGGTGCTTGTGTGGGCTTTGGCTACATGCTTTTGGCAGATTAAGCGCAAGCGTGTGTGCCGGTGGAGCAATGCTTTATTTTTCTTGCTCTACGGCGTTTTGGGTGTGATGGTTGCGATGTTGATGTTCTGGTCAGAGCAAGAAGCTACCGGTGCTAACCGCAATTTGTTGTGGCTTAATCCGTTGCTGCTCATTGTGCCGCTGTTGATTTGGTGGCGCAAATGTCAGAAAATCATGAAATGGGCTATGGCGGTTTTCGCATTGGCGACCTTTATGTTTATATTTAACTATATGTTTTCATCCGCGACGTCAATCTTTGTTTCACTGATGGCTTTGGCCGAATTACTTATGGCCTTCAGCTATTATTGGGTTGCCGAGCGCACCGACCTGACGTCAACTACTTCTTCTTCAAGCAAACGATGAAACGATTTTCTCTGATTATATTCGCTACAATTCTTTCGCTAACTGCTACGGAGGCACAGAAGCCGGCCGATAAGCGGGCCGGCCGCCCGGCATTGGTGGTGACTGCCGTGGTCAACGGGCTCGATTATGACCGCCTGACTGAGTTGCGCGAGTATTTCGGCCCCGACGGGTTTAACCGGTTATTAAGCGGCAGCACAGTTATAACCGACCTTGATTATGGGTCGCATCTTGACGATGTGGCCTCTTCAGCCGTGATTTTCACAGGGGCTTCGCCGGCTGTCAACGGCATTACCGGTCGAGAACTTTTTGACGCCTCTACCCGCCGGCCAATCCCGATTTTTACCGACCGCACCTACATTGGCAATTTCACTGACGAAACATTCTCGCCGGAGGCCATTCGAGTATCGACCCTGGGCGATGAGGCGCGCCTCGATGCAGGCGGATTGGGTGCAGTCTATTCCATTGCGCCCTCAGCTGAGCAAGCGCTCATCGGTGCCGGACACGCCGGTAATTCGGCAGCATGGATAACAGACCATCCCGGCCGATGGGCCACAACTACCTACTATAAAGACCTCCCAATGGCTATGCAAATGGCCAATCGCAGCCGAGCGCTGTCAACCAGGCTCGACACCCTCTCGTGGGTGCCCTCTCCACGTGGCGGCCTATACTCTTCGTTGCCAAGCTACAAGCAGATTTATCAGTTCCGCCATTCCTATCCCGCCTCTGACCCTCGCAGAGTAGTGGCTTTTAAAGAAGCGGCTCCTGTCAATCAGGAGGTGACCGACCTGGCTATCGATTATATCAACCAATTTAATCTTGGTGGCCGTGAGCCGATTGATTTCCTCGCGCTGACCTACACCGTGCAGCCCTACACTTTTTCAACCGACCCTGACGTCCGCGCCGAAACAATCGACGCTTACATCAAACTCGACTTGCAGTTGGCGCGACTGCTTAAAGCTATCGATGCCAAGCTGCCCTCAGGAGCTGAAGCCGCCATCGCCATTGTGGGTACGCCCGTAAGACCCACGTCGCCCCGCGACGACGAGAAGTGGGGTATCCCCTCGGGGGTATTCTCCCCCGAGCGCGCCGTGTCGCTGATGAAAATGAACTATATGACCATTTATGGCAACGGTGATTGGGTGCTCGGATATCACAACCATCAATTCTATCTTAACCGCGACTTGATTAAAGAGCGCGGATTAAATCTGGAGGAGGTTAGTCGCGAAGGCGCCGATTTCCTGCGCAAGATGAGTGGAGTGGCCTATGCAACCACGCTTCGTGAACTCGTGACAGCTCCCCAATCCGAGGTTACCACTTTCCCTATTGCCCGCAACATCGATGTTGACACCGCCGGCGACATTTTCATCGCCGTCACCCCCGGATGGAGTATCAATGCCGGAGCCGACTCGGGGCGCAACGTGGCCCAAGTCGAGCGCGCAACCCCTGCCACATCAATGGCCGTCATTAAAGCGCCGGGAGTAGCCTCCACTGTTATAACCACTCCGGTTGATGCCCGCGCCATAGCGCCTACAATTGCCCGTATCAGCCGCCTGCGCGCCCCTAATGCGGCTGCTTTGCCACCGCTCAGATAAATCGTTATCCGGGCTCTTTACCTGCCTTTTCTTAATTACCTTAAATCTGACATAGCATGAACACTACTGACTGGATTAATATCTTTGGCTATGCCGCCTCGCTTTGCATGGTGATGGGATACCTGCCGCAAGCTATTCACACAATCCGCACACGCGAAACCGATGCCATTGCCTTGCCAACCTTTCTCCTGCTCGGCCTGGGCAGTATTTTCTTCATTGTCAACGGAGTGTTGACCAACAACATTCCGCTTGTAATCACCAATGCTATAACCACCCTGGCCAGCGCAATTATTTTTGTGATAAAGGTGCGCAACGACCTCAAAAAACGAAATAAAACCCGAAAATGACTCAACAAAAGTCGCAACAAAAGCGACGACCGCACCAACATAACCCACTCCCCCCGGCGCTTGACATAGCCGTTATCGAGGCCGGATGTGACGAAGCCGGGCGCGGCTGCCTGGCCGGCGATGTGTACGCCGCAGCCGTTATCCTTCCGCCTGATTTCAGCCATCCGCTGCTAAACGATTCCAAGCAGTTGACCGAAAAACAGCGCTACGAACTTCGTCCCATAATCGAGGCCGAATCCGTGGCATGGGCCGTGGGGGTTGTGACGGCTGCTGAGATTGATGAAATCAACATCCTCAACGCCTCGATTTTAGCTATGCACCGCGCTTTAGACGCCCTGAAAGTCAAGCCCGAAGCCGTGGTGGTTGACGGTAACCGCTTCAAGCCGTGGGCCGACGTGCCGTTTACAACCGTGGTAAAAGGCGACGGCCGATTGGCCAACATTGCCGCTGCATCAATTCTCGCCAAAACCTATCGCGACGATGCTATGATGGAGCTCCACCGCCAATATCCTGTCTATCACTGGGATAAGAACAAAGGATACCCAACAGCCGACCATCGCCGGGCCATTGAAGCCAACGGGCCCTCCCCGGTGCATCGCATGTCGTTTCGCCTGCTCGACACTCAGTTAACACTCGATTTTTAGAATAATGGATAGTAAAAATAGAAATATACGTAATGTAATGTTTGACCTCGGAGGGGTCATAATGGATATCAAGCGCGACAACGCAGTTGAAGCGCTGAAAGCCATCGGCATGGACAATGCCGACAGCCAGCTTGGTACCTACGGACAGAAAGGCCCCTTCCTCGCTCTGGAAAAGGGGCTGATAAGCGATGCCGAGTTTCGTGATGAGCTTCGCAAGCAAATCAACCGCCCTGTCAGCGACAACGAAATCGACGAGGCTTTTGGAAAATTCCTGATTGGCATACCTGTCGAGCGCCTGCGCCGGCTCGACGACCTCCGTGCTCGCGGCTACAAGTTGTATTTGCTCTCCAACACCAACCATATTATGTGGGAGCGCATAATTCTTGACGAGTTCAAAAAAGACGGTCACGACATCGACCACTATTTCACCGGCATTATAACATCGTTTGATGCTCACGCCTATAAACCCGACGCTGCAATATTCGTTCGCGCCATTGAGCAATTCGCCTTTGACCCGGCTGAAACAATTTTTCTCGACGACAGCGAGGCCAACTGCGACGCTGCTCGTCAAGCAGGATTCCAAGCCGCTCATGTAGTCGATATTTCCACCCCTTATATCAATTACTTGAAGTAGATGGCAACCACGGCAACCATAGGAGTGTTTGACGGAGTGCATCGCGGCCACCGTTACCTGATTGAGCAGCTCCACAAGGCGGCTCGCGGCAGCCGCCCTCTGGTAGTGACCTTCCCTGACCATCCGGTGGCAATCCTCGCGCCGGAGCGTGCGCCAAAACTGCTCACGTTGGCCCCGGAAAAGCGTAGGCTTCTGGAGGCGGAAAATGTCGACGTAGCCATGATGAATTTTGACCGCGCTTTTGCCGCCACCTCCGCCCGCGACTTCATTCGCCGACTGCGCAGCGACTACGACGTTGAGCGCCTGTTGCTGGGCTACAACAATCGCTTCGGAGCCGACCGCGGTCTAAGCCACGATGACTATAAAACAATCGGAGCAGAGGAAGGGGTTGAGGTAGTCACTGCGCGCCCGTTTACAATACCTGTGGCAACCGACGACGAAACAGCTCGCCTCAATGTCAGCTCCACTGCTATCCGCCGGATGCTCGACCGTGGCGACATAGCTGCCGCCAACCGTATGCTTGGCCGCAGTTTCTCTCTCTCGGGCATTGTGGAATCAGGTCAACAATTAGGGCGCACAATTGATTTTCCAACCGCCAACTTGCAAATTGACGAGCGTCTGTGTGTGCCGGCCACCGGTGTTTATCTGGCATTGGGGCGCCTTGACGATGGCTCGGAGCATCCGGCCGTGGTCAACATCGGCTATCGCCCTACGGTTGACAAGTCAGCGGAACCTCGCCTGTCGATTGAAGCTCATTTACTTGACTACTGCGGCAATCTTTATGGCCAACCTCTAACGCTGCAGCTCGTCGACCGCCTGCGGGGTGAACGCCGCTTTGACAGTATCGACCTTCTGCGCCGTCAAATTGCTGACGACGTTGCCGCGGCTCGTCGCCATTTCGCCCTTTAGGCTACCTGTCTCAACTGTTTTTCAACCCTATTATTGGATGGCTTTAAAGGCGTTGTAAAGGTCTGACTCCGTTAACGGTTTCGGCTGGCCGTTGTCGTCAGTTACAGTCACTTGCGAGCGGTCAAGGTCAATGAAAAGCTTGCCGGCATCGGGGCCGTTAGCGCGGCGAGTGATGGTATAGTTCTCAGGATTTTGCAATTGAGTCAGCGAACCGACAACTTTGCGTATGCGCGATACCATTTGGCTGCGCGATTGCGCATCGATAGGGTCGGGAGGGGTAGAACCTGAGCCGCCTATCATATCATATATCGCATTGTAACGGCGGCGGAAACGGTCCATGCGCTGATTGTAGGTGCGAAGCTGCGGCCCTGATGTGGGGCGACTGAAGTCAATCCCGCCTTCCTGGCAGAGCAGCGCAATGTAGAGGGCGCGTTCACGACGATTGATGTTGTTGAGATACCTGTCGATGTCCTTAAACTTAATCATCTCCTTACGGCTCTTCGGGTTGATTTCGATGGCGCTGTTAATGTTGCTGGTTGTCAGGAATTTCTCGAGAAGTTGCTTGTAGAAGCCGTGGTAATGGTATTGATTATTGCTTTCCTCGGCGGTTTTGATAACGTAGATGTCGCTACTGAGCATTCCGGTGAAACGGTCGACGAAATTTTCAACTGTGGCGACTATCTCATCATCAACCGGTATTTGCAGGTAGTTGGCGTATGGAATGTCGCCTACATAACTGTTGCTGACTTTGATTAGGAGCGATGGCTGATTTATGCCACGCAATTCAGTCATGTTGCAGCGGTTAATCATAATGTCGCGACAAAATTTCTCAGTAGTCATCCCTATTATGTCCCGGTAGATATCCTCTAATTGATCGGCTTTCTTTGTCGGAGCGAGGAAACGCAGAATTTCCAGGAACATCTGGGGATCGGTCCGGCGGTAATGGTCAATGATTTTGGGGATGTAGATAAAATTGAAGCCCGCAAATTGCAATTCGCGGAAAATGGAACGATAACGCTCGGCGATTATCTCATTAACCTCCGAGTCAAAGCTGTTTTCGATATACAGCGCCGTTGCCACATCGATTTCAAACGACGAGCGCTTTATCGACAGCACTTCGCATTGCTCCTCGGTGTTATCATCGAGCATCTTCGATAGGGTAATCATCAGAAGAGCCTCTGTCGAAGCACAAAAGCCGTCGCTCGTAGTCATTTTTCTGCAATCTTCCAGCACATCGCGACGCAACTTTTCATCATCGGCATAGCGCAGCGTTTCGATAGCCTCGGCTAATGATATATTAGTGGCGTCGGCCTTGACTTTTTCATCGATATCATGCTTTTGACACATCTCAAGCCAAAAGCTGATTTCGCCTGTATCGATAATGCGGTCGGCTTTGATAAGGTCAGAAAATATTCGGGCCACTGCCACGCGATGTTTATGAGCCATGATGATAAGTTTTTTAGAGATTAACCATGCACAAAGTTAGCAAAAAAATAGATATGATAATCATGTGGTTAATATATTCATGAGAAAAGTCAATATCGAGGAACCGGGTCTAAAACAAAAAGGCCGCACAAGCGTTTTTATTAAAGCCGGCATAGGTTATTTAACCGGCTCTTGGTTATTGTAATCTTCTTGCCTCAAATTTCTTACCCGGCAAACCACGTTTATCATCAAAAAACTATTTATGAAATTATGAAAGTATTAGTTATCAACGGTAGCCCTCATCTCAGCGGTTGCACCAACCGTGCCCTCGAAGAAGTAGAAAACCGGCTTCAATGCCTTGGAGTCGAAACCGAGCGCGTAAACATTGGCAACAAAGATGTCAGGGGTTGCATTGGTTGCAACTTTTGTAAAACCCACGCCCGATGCGTGTTTAACGACGTTGTCAACGAAGTTGCCCCCAAGCTTGCCGAGGCCGATGGGATGGTGGTAGGCACCCCGGTTTACTACGCCGGCGCTAATGGCCAGGTGCTTTCATTCCTCGACCGTTTATTTTACAGCACCGTAGGCGTTATCGACAAGACCATGAAGGTAGGCGCTGCCGTAGTGTCGTCGCGTCGCGCCGGCTCGACTTCGGCCTTCGACGAAATTAATAAGTACTTTACTATCTGCTCAATGCCCGTGGTGTCAAGCACTTACTGGAATGAGGTTCACGGCTTCACGGCAGCCGATGTTGAGCGCGACCTCGAAGGATTGCAGACCATGCGCAATCTCGCCACCAACATTGCTTTTATGCTCAAAGCAATTGATTTGGCCAAGAAAGCCGACGGAGGTGCTCCCGCCCAAGAATCAGGCTCATGGACTCATTTCATGACGATAGAGCCGTAATCATGCCCTTGTTCAAAGAGCCGACAGCAGTTTTTGGCTCTAAATATTGCACTAAAACTTTTTTTCAGGCATAGATGAATAATCATGCCTGATTTTTATGCATATTTTTTATTTTCTTTTACCGCATTTTTCACTAACTTTGTGGTTGCATAAAAGAGTTGACCACTCAGTTATTGACATTATTCTATAACACTCATTTTTCAGCCACAATGAAGCAAATTAACGAAGCGTTGACATCGACCGTTGAGGCCTTGACGGCCCCGGGCAAACTTCACGCCAATTTGTTGCGACGCCATGACGAGCGCATCGCCCTGCCATCGGCCGTTGCCGTTGATGAAATCATTGAATTGAGCCGTGGATTGGTCTTTCCCGGATTCTTCTCTGAAAATGAGCAAGATGATATGTCATTTTCATTCGGCACCGGTCTGCTCGTTGCCAAGCTCCACAAATTGCTATTAGAGCAAATAAAGGCTTGCAACAACATCGTGGGCGTTTCGGCAGCCGGCAACGACAAGGTCGAAGCCAAGGCGTTAGCCACCGAGTTCGTCACATCATTGCCCGCTTTGCGCGATGAGCTCCATAAAGACCTCTCAGCCATATTTCACGGCGACCCCGCTGCTCTCTCCGTAGCCGAAATCATATACAGCTACCCGGCCATCCGCGCCATTATCAATCATCGCGTGGCCCATCGACTGTATGTTGCCGGAGTGAAAATACTCCCCCGCATGATATCAGAGCATGCCCATCGCGAAACCGGCATCGATATTCATCCCGGAGCCACAATCGGCCACTCGTTTATGATTGACCACGGCACAGGTGTGGTTATCGGCGAAACCGCTATCATCGGCGACCGCTGCCGCATATATCAAGGCGTTACGTTAGGCGCCCGCAGTTTTCCCACTGATGAGAGCGGCTCAATGGTTAAACAACTGCCGCGACACCCCATCATCGGCAACGATGTGGTCATCTATGCCAACTCAACCATTTTGGGGCGTGTCAACATCGGCGACCGCTGCATCATTGGCGGTAACATCTGGATAACGGAGTCAGTGCCGGCCGACACCACCGTGCTCCAGGCCCACGCAGAAAACCGCCTCACCTGCCATCGCAATAAGCAGTAGAGCCCGCACCATCCCCCGGGAGTCGTTTTTCACTCCCTCGTCCTTCCGTTCCTCTCCCTCCCCTTTCAACTATCCCTCTAAACAACATCAACTCCACATACATTTTCCCCACGCTTCATCGCCATGACACACGAATTTGAAATGGTTGCCAAAACGATGCAAGGACTCGAAGAAGTCCTCGCCGAGGAGCTCCGCAATCTCGGAGCAAAACGTGTGCAACCGGGTCGACGAATGGTTGCCTTTGAGGGCGACCTCGAATTACTCTACAAAGCTAACCTCTGCTGTCGCACCGCTCTGCGTATTCTAAAGCCAATCAGCAAATTCATTGCCAACGACCCCGATTCGCTCTACGACATGGTTAAGCAAATCGATTGGGGCCAATATCTGACCATTGACAAGGCCTTTTCGGTAGATGTCGTGGCCTTCAGCGATGTGTTCACCCATTCTCAATACGTAACTTATCGCGTTAAAGACGCCATTGTCGACTGGTTTAAGGACCGATTCGGCGACGACAAGCGTCCCGGCGTGCGCCTTCAGGATGCCGACGTGATTATCAACGTGCATATCGATGGCGACCGTGTCACCATCTCGCTCGATTCATCAGGCCAGTCGCTCCATAAGCGTGGCTATCGTGTGGCTCAAACCGAAGCCCCTATCAACGAAGTGCTTGCCGCCGGCATAATTCTGCGTAGTGGCTGGCGCGGCGATTCTCCGCTGGTCGACCCTATGTGTGGCTCCGGAACGTTCCTCATCGAAGCCGCCCTTATTGCCGCCAATATCAACCCCGGAGTTTATCGTAAGAACTTCGCCTTTGAAAATTGGCGCGATTTTGACTCGGAACTCTTCACCCGCCTCTACAATGATGACTCAGGCGAGCGCGACTTCAACTTCAAAATCTATGGAGCCGACATTTCGCCCAAAGCCGTTGCTATAGCTCGCGAAAACATTAAAGCTGCCGGCGTAGGTCGCTTCATCAACTTGGAATGTCGTCCGTTGTCATCGTGGGAAGACGCTCCCGAAGGGGGTGTGCTTATCACCAATCCGCCCTATGGCGAGCGCATCTCGGTCGACGATATGGCAGGACTTTATTCTCTCATCGGCGAAAAGCTCAAAAAGGTGTTCAAAGGCTACAACGCATGGATAATTGCTTATCGCAAAGAACTATTTGACAAAATCGGCCTTGCCGCCTCTGAAAAAATTGACATACTCAACGGCTCGCTCGAATGTGAGTTGCGCCAATACGTGATTTTCGAAGGCACCTACAGCGAATTTCGCAAGCAGGGGGGCTCGATCAAATCGCGCTCCAACGAAGATGCTGACGCTCCCCTCGATAGCCGTCGCCCCCGCCGGCAGTCTGATGCCGAATGGCAAATCGATGCCCGCCGCAAAGGGTTTGGCGGTAAAGACGCGCGCCGTAAACCGGCCGATCGCAAGCCCAATGCACTTGAGCAGCGTTATGCTCCCACAAAGGGGCGTTTCGCCAAAAAATCACAGCAACGCGAAGATGAATTTGACCGCAACCGCGACCGCTTCGACCGCTTTGACCGCCGTCGCAAATTCGGTCGCGACGAAGCCGCCCGTGAGCGATTTGCCGCAAGCGGTGTTGATATGCCCGATACAGAAGCTCCCCGCCGAGAGGATGAAAATCCGCTCGCCCGTCGCCGCAACGCTGAAGCCTTGAAAATGCTTCAGGGCAAGCGCCCGTCGCTCGTTGGCGAAGACGGTAAAATCATGCGCTCACGTCGCGGCTGGAAACGCCCCGACGCCGACTCCACCAACGAGTAGCGCTATCTCTTCCGTCATTAATAAAGTCAGTTAGTATAACTCATTTTATAACAAAGGCGACGACCCGCATTGGGCCGCCGCCTTTGTTGTTAATGATGATGAGGTCAGTTGTCAGGATGGAGCGGAGAGGCTACGCGGGCCATTTTGGCAGCGATGGAGTCGTTGGCCAGATTGCCTATGGACCCGAGATGGGTGTGGTTGACGCTGCGGGTGGGTTTATACTCGCCGCGTTGCACTTGCATGCCGATTGTTTTATAGGCTTCGCGGAATGGCATGCCGCCGAGGGTCAGGCGGTTGACATCTTCAACTGTGAAAAGATAATCGTAGCGAGGGTCGTTGATAATGTCGGGGTTGACTTTGATATGTTGCAACATGAAGTCGCACATATCCAAGCAGTTAATCAACTCAGTAGTGGCCGGGAAGATGATGTCTTTGAGTAATTGGAGGTCGCGGTTGTAGCCTAAGGGGAGGTTGGCGGTGAGGAGGGCGATTTCATTGCTCAGTGATTGCAGTCGATTGCACTTTCCGCGCATGATTTCAAACACGTCGGGGTTCTTTTTGTGGGGCATGATTGACGAACCGGTCGTGAACTCATCGGGGAAGGTTATGAAGCCGAAATTCTGACACATAAACATGCACACGTCCATTGCAAAACGACCGAGGGTAGAGGCTACGGAGTTTATGGCAAAGGAGGCGGCGCGCTCGGTTTTTCCACGCGACATCTGGGCGGCCACAACGTTGTAGTGGAGGTCGTCGAAATGAAGCAGTCGGGTGGTCATAGCTCGATCGAGCGGGAACGAAGAGCCGTAGCCGGCCGCAGAGCCAAGGGGATTTTGATTGGCGATGTTATAGGCAGCCACAATCATCTGCATGTCGTCGACAAGCGACTCTGCGTAAGCGCCAAACCACAGGCCAAACGATGAGGGCATGGCCACCTGGAGATGAGTGTAGCCGGGCATGAGCACCTCTTTATGCTGCTCACTGAGCTGCTGGAAGCGAGCGAAAAGGCGCTCCACGGCATCGCCTATTTTGCGGAGTTCGTCGCGCATAAAGAGTTTGAGGTCGACGAGCACTTGGTCGTTGCGGGAGCGTCCGGAGTGGATTTTCTTGCCAACGTCGCCCAGTCGGCGGGTGAGCATAAACTCAACTTGAGAGTGTACATCCTCCACTCCGGGCTCGATAGTGAATTTGCCTTCATCAATTATCTTGAGAATGTCGGCAAGCGCGTCGGTAAGCGTTTTCAGCTCGTCGGCTGTCAGCAGGCCGATTGACTCAAGCATAGCGATATGAGCCATTGAGCCTTCAACATCGTAGCGGGCAAGACGGAGGTCGAGCTCGCGGTCGTTACCTACGGTAAATTCTTCAATCAATTTATTGGGCTCAAAGCCCTTGCTCCAGAGTACAGATGCCATATTTATGTAAAGGGGAATGTTATTTCAGTTTTACAAGCTTTTGATTAGGGAGGTGTAGAAGTCGACAGCTTCTTGAATTTCCGAGACAAAGATAAATTCGTCGGCAGTGTGGCTTCGGGCAGAGTCGCCGGGGCCGATTTTAAGCGAGGGGAATTTATGCATCAGCGCCATATCGCTCATCGTTGGAGAAACAAAGGGCACCCGGCCGGTAGCGACGGTTTTTTCAACCAAGGGGTGGTTGAGAGGAATAGCCGAGGCGCTTAGACGGGTCGAGCGCGGAACAACGTCGCTTTGAAGCATGTCAGCGATAATGGCCACGGTTTCGGCATTGGAGTAGGCATCGGTGGTGCGCACATCAACCACAAATTCGCATCGGTCAGGCACCACGTTATGGCGCGATCCGGCATTAATCATCGTTACATTGATGCCTATAGGGCCGAGCAGCGGTGACTCTTTTTCAAAGCTGAAGTTGCGGAGACGGTTAATGTCGTCGATAGCGTGATAGAGCGCGTTGTCACCCTCTTGCCGGGCAGCGTGTCCTGCGCGGCCGTGAGCCACGCAATCAAGCACCACAAGGCCTCGCTCGCCAACGGCGGGTTGCAGCTGAGTAGGTTCGCCTACGATAGCCATGTCAATTTTATAGCCCTCGGCTTCAATGGCGGGGAGCAGCAGGCTGATGCCGTTGGCTCCGCTGACCTCTTCTTCGGCCGAAATAGCAAGGATGAGATTGACTGCGAGCGGAGAGTTGCGTAAATTCAGGAAAGTTTCGGTTAGAGCAACCACGCTGCCACCGGCGTCGTTTGAACCCAAGCCGTAGAGCCGGCCATCGATAATGTCGGGCGCGTAGGGGTCGCGCGTGTAGCCGGCCACGGGGTCAACGGTGTCGTGATGGGAGTTGAGCAGCAGGGTAGGACGCGATGAGTCATAGCCGGGAGCTACAGCCCATACATTGTTGGCTTCGCGGCGAGGCTCGGCCCCGGCCTTTTGCAGATAGTCAAATAGCAACGAAGCCGTCGCCTCCTCACGGCGCGAGGGTGAGGGGGTGGATATCAATTGTTTCAGAAGCTCAACTGCGGGGGTCATGACAAGGCTATAATGGTGCCGATGGGTTTGGTGAGATTGACCGAATTTTTAATTGTAACTGACTCAACGCCTTGATTGATGGCGTCGAAAGCATTGTCGATTTTGGGTATCATCCCGGCCGATACAGCTCCCTCTTCGCGCAGAGTTTCGTAATTTTCGGGGGTGATGAGGGGGATAAGAGTTTTGGGGTCGTCGACATCGGCGAGCACAC
>CAMWUH010000025.1 GCA_947177325.1 uncultured Bacteroidales bacterium | reverse complement strand
CTATTTCTATATACTACTCCCCTGCTAATCATCTACTTTAACCACATTATAATAAATAACCACTTTAACCTATAAGAAAGCCGAAATTCAATAATCCCAGAGCCGGCCCTACCCTATTTACAGAACAAAACACAAATTAAATTTCTTAATTCACATTGCTTAATTAAAGTTTACATCGCAAAATTTGCAATTTACATTTTTATTGATTACATTTGCAACATGTAAATTTTATTTCGTTAATACAAATGGACATTATTTCTCGTTTGAAACGCTACATGGAGAAGTACCAAATTGGTAGCTCGCAGTTTGCTGACTATGCCGGTATTTCGCGTCCCACCCTCTCGCAAATTCTCAATGGGCGAAATAAAAAGATCAGTGATGAATTGATCTCCAAAATTCACAATGCCTATCCTCGTCTTTCCGTCTTATGGCTGCTTTTTGGCGAGGGGGAGATGGAGTTGCCGCTGAATAACGAAATCTCAGAGTCTCAAATTGAGCAAAAATCGGCTATCCCCTCATCCCAATCACCTATAGATGAGAAATTTACAGAATCAACCGACTTATTTGGAATTAATCCTGAAAAAAATTCAGAAAATTCAAGCAGCCCCGCGAGTAGCCCGGCATTCACGTTTCCATCTACCCCACGAGTTATCGAGCAAATTTTTTCAGATGAAGATGTCTCTGCTCCCGACTTAGATAGAAATTCCGCAGGCTCTATCTCTTCAAATTTGAATAATTCTCAAGCTACCTCTCCAAAGGATGCTACTACCGTTTTTGACAAGGATAAATTTCTGAGCGAAAGTTTTTCGCAGTCATCATCCCACGGAAAGAAAATTAAAAACATCGTCGTTTTCTACGATGATGCGACTTTTGAGACCTTTCTTCCGGGCTAACTTTATTAGACCCGGTTCCCCTATGTCAGGATTACAAGAGTCCGGAGAACTCAGTAATCGAGCTATACCCGAATCGAGATCATCACAAACTGACATTATCACCGCTGCAAGCACAAAATATATTCAGCAAAACGTATAGTGCATCATGCATTATTTTATTCTTTTTTTGTAACTTTGCGGTGCTATGAACAAAATTAATTCCAACACCAAATCCGGAACTTTTATTGTTACGGATAATCAACAGCTCTCATCGACTTATTCGCTTTTAATTTTAAGGCCGGAAGATGATATTGATTTAAAATTAGCCGACTTCAAGGCCGGACAATTTGTAGAAGTGCTTCCACCTGCCAATTCTACATTTCTGCGGCGACCTATCTCGGTGTGTAATGTTGACGAAACCACTAACACCTTATGGCTTCTAATCCGTGATGCCGGAGCCGGTACACACGCCTTAAACGCATCTCGCCCGGGCCAAAAAATCGACATTATCTATCCTCTTGGCCATGGTTTTTCTACCACATTGCCTAAAGCCTCAAAGGTCCTTTTGATTGGTGGAGGCGTTGGAGTTGCACCGCTCATTTATCTTGGTCGCAAACTCAAGGAAGCCGGCATTGAACCAATCTTTTTATTGGGAGCTCGTTCTAAATCTGATTTATTACTTCTCGACAAGTTTAATGAAATCGGCAAAGTTTTTTGCTCAACCGACGACGGCTCATTCGGAACTCCGGGAGTCGTGACGCAAAACCCCGTCATTAATGACAATTACGACATAATGTTTACTTGCGGACCAATGCCAATGATGAAAGCAGTGGCAAAAGTAGCACAGCAGAATAATGTTGAATGTGAGGTTTCATTGGAAAATGTGATGGGATGTGGCCTGGGAGCATGTCTTTGTTGTGTAGAAAAGACTAAGGATGAAGGCAACGTTTGTGTTTGCACCGAAGGCCCGGTATTTAATATTAAACGACTCTTATGGTAAATTTAAGAACACATATTGGAGGCGGATTAGAGATCCAAAACCCTATTTTGACTGCTTCAGGCACATTTGGCTACGGCGAAGAATATAGCTCTTTCATTGATCTTAACCGTTTGGGCGGTTTTATTGTTAAAGGCACTACATTTGAGCCTCGTCAAGGCAATGATTATCCTCGCATGGTTGAAACCCCGTCAGGTATGCTTAACGCTGTTGGACTTCAGAACAAAGGCGTCAAGCATTTCGTTGATGAGATATATCCTCGGTTGTGTGACTACAAATCTGAAATTATAGTTAACATTTCAGGAGCATCGATTGATGATTACGTAGCCGTTGCGCAAATGCTCGACCCTTTACCTCGCATCAAGGCTATTGAAGTAAATATTTCTTGCCCCAATGTAAAAGCCGGGGGAATGGCTTTCGGCACTACAACGTCAGGAGCGCAGGCCGTTACAGAGGCTGTAAAAAAAGCTTTTTCAAAGACTGTTATTGTCAAACTGTCGCCTAACGTCACTGATATTGCTTCAATAGCAAAGGCTGTCGAAGCAGGTGGCGCTGATGCAGTATCACTCATAAACACCCTTATGGGCATGGCAATCGACATTGAACGTCGACGCCCCTATCTGTCAACAATCACAGGAGGCCTCTCAGGAGCTGCTGTAAAGCCCGTAGCCGTTAGAATGGTATGGCAGGTAGCCAAAGCTGTCAAAATCCCTGTAATAGGCCTTGGAGGCATCATGAACGGCGCCGATGCAATAGAATTTATCCTCGCCGGTGCATCAGCAGTAGAAATTGGCACTGCCAATTTCATTAATCCCAAAGTAACTATAGAGGCTTTGGAATTTATTGAAGACTATTGCCAACGTCACAACGTTACCGATATCAAAGAACTTATAGGCCAAATCTAACGTACGCCTAAAGAGATAGTATCTTTACAATTATCACTATCTTTGCGCAGCAGATGAGTTGAGCTTGTTGTCAATAGTCGCCCGATTTGCACACGCGCAAACCATCCGGCACCAACTCTAAGGCCACTACCCTTTCACCTTGTTCTGAATAAAGCCTCGCAGCCCTGAAATAGCTGTCGAGGTCTTTTTTATTCCCCGATTTAAGAAGCATTTCTATATCATCAAGCAGATATTCATTAATGACCTCCGGTTTTAATAACGCGACTGCGTGGCTTAAATTTGATGTAGAATAAGTTTCACAACTGTAATTGCTTACCGAAAGCAAAACAGAATCAGATACCGTGAAAATTCCGGGTGTAAAGATTCCCCAAAAACAATATACCCTTGGAGATAAATATCGCAACATTTAAAACTATTTTGTTAAGTAAGTTTCGATAATTAGTTTATAATAAGATTCGAGATTTATATTAGTAAGATTTCAACTTACGAAGAAGGAATTATGGGGTTCCATAATGACTGATGAGAAAGTTGATAGGTTACAATAGAAAGCCGTAGATTGATATAATGTAATTGTTGAAACTTACTTAATTAGAGCGATGCCACTTTATTAGAGCGATGTCACTTTTCTCGCTTTCTGCCTGAATTTTCGCTGACCGTTGCGTTGTTGCCACGTATCATTTCTGAATCTTGTTCTTACCAACGACAAGCTGTCAACAAAAATCACCTCCTCAGGTTGAGCTACGGCTGAAATATGGCCAAATATTCGTGTGTAAACTCTCGCTGTGTCAGTAACTAGGCGGAGCTTGCACCAACCATTTCTGTCCAACAGGCGAATTGAACGTAATTCAATCAAACCGTCATCATATTCCACACATATAACGCCATCTATTTCCGACAGCTGACTTGTAGGGCTTAACATCTTCAACAGTAATTGAAAATTATCTCCTTTTTCGCTATTTTCATCAGCTTCTATTTCGAAGCTGATAAGTGAGGCCAAGTCACTGTCAACTGATCTGAATCGTGCCTCACGATTCCAAATATTAACAGAGTCTCCTTCTGCAAAAATTACAGGTCTATCGCTAACATCGGCTATATCATCCTCAAGACGTTTAATTACCTCATCGTGTATTTCAATAAACTCCGTCAAATGTTTGCCATACCATTGATATGACGAGTCGACCTGACTGTCTGTTACGCCGTGGGCTAAATAAATTGATTGGCGCAAAGCTTTCTTAACCGAATCAGGAGAATATTTCACCCTTTCTATTTCAATCAACCCCTCTCCTTTGTAAATATCGACCAATAAATCGGTCATTTTCCTTTCACTAAGCACATAGTCAGGGCGGTCGCTGCATCCGATAAGCAACCACACGCTCAAAATGCTTATAATTGAAAGACAAAGCCTATTCATTGTAATTCTTGGGAGGTTTATTTCGAATTATCAGCGCACTCTTCTTCTGCTAATGCATCTGCATTCTTAGCTTTTTTCCCTTTGTATAATTCCAAAAAGCCGGAAATACTCCGCGAATAGAAAAGTACCAGAACTATTACACCTACTGAAATCGCTGCATCAGCTATATTAAAAACGGGAGCAAAGAAGTCAAATCTATCACCCCCTACAAATGGCATCCACGTTGGCCAATCAAAGGAGAACAAATGAAATGACAGCATATCTACTACCCTTCCTTGAAACCATCCGGCGTAGCCTTGACCTAATGCTACAAACTGTGCTGTTTGAGGTGGTGCGGGATTATTGAATATTTCCCCGTAAAAAACGCAGTCAAATATATTACCTATCGCCCCGGTAAATATCAATGCCAGGCATACCAGGAAACCGGTTTTAAATCTGTTAGCCGTTTTCAGAGCCTTAATGAGTCCCCACAGAAGCACAACAACAAAAATAATCCGGAAAATAGAAAGGAACAACTTGTTGCCGAGCGACCAGCCAAAAGCCATACCATTATTCTCAACGAATGTCAGGCTGAACCACGACGTAATGTCACGGCTCTCTCCAAGATAAAAAGATGTTTTAACCCATATTTTTAGCGCCTGATCAAAAATCAGTATCAACACAATCAGCAAAGTTAGCCACAACGCTCTTTGTTTGATTATTTTATCGGTGGGCGAAATCATTAAATTTAGGTTCGATTACAGTGATAAAAATTTAATAACTGAATTAGTCTATCTCAACTCTGACAACTTCTCGCAAGCGCTCAACCGCATCGGCAGGCTTGATTCAGCATTGTTCATTCGAAAAGATAATAATTGTGGTGCAAGCCAATTATTATCAGCTTCCACCACAATATTTTTAATGGTTATTGTTTTTTTGTTCGATAGTAAGAGTTGCGTGAGGCACGGCCCTTAAACGTTCTTTAGGTATAAGTTTGCCGGTTACCCTACATATACCATAAGTTTTGTTTTCAATCCTGACAAGGGCTGCCTGCAGATGTTCGATAAACTTCATCTGGCGCATGGCCAATCGTCCTGACTCTTCTTTACTCAGAGTGCTTGCACCTTCTTCAAGGACCTTAAATGTCGGTGATGTGTCAGCAACATCATTAGGATTTGCTCCAATGGCGTTTCCTCTGAGCAAGGCATAGTCAGCTTTCGCCTTTTCAAGCTTCTCTAAAATCAGCTCCTTGAACTCTTGCAGTTCCTCATCGCTATATCTATTTACGATTTCCATATCGTTATTTTTTGCAAACGTTACACTTAACTATCAATCCGTCAATATCAAGCATCTCATCATCAGCAACTTTATCAACGTCCATCAGCTCAACTTTATCTGCCAGAACCTGGTTAGCGATATAGTCGCCATATTCTTTGAGGGCTCTTTCAATTGACTCTTCCGGCGAAATTGTCACGGTTATTCTATCTGTTATATCATAGCCACGGCTTTTGCGAATGTTTTGAATACGATTCACTAACTCTCGGGCCAGACCCTCATTCTTAAGATTTTCCGTAACATTGATATCTAATGCGATAGTAACATTACCTTCATTTGCAACCAGCCATCCGGGAATATCTTCAGAGAAAATTTCCACGTCGGCTACTTCGATAGTAGCGGGATTACCTTCCACTTCGATTGTGATAACACCATTGCGTTCGAATGCATTGATATCGGCTTGCGACATTTCAGTGATTGCTTTGGCTACCGACTTCATCGTTTTCCCGAATTTCGGGCCAAGCTTTTTGAAATCAGGCTTAACTCGTTTCACTAATACACCATCTTCGCTGCTGACAAACTTGATATCCTTAACGTTGACTTCTGAAAGAATAAGATCTTGCATGGCGCGAATATCTTCTTCCTGAGTTTTATCGACAACGGGTATCATCAATTTACCCAACGGTTGACGCACCTTGATACCAACCTTACGGCGAAGAGCAAGCACCATGGATGTGATTGTTTGAGCCAAGGCCATTCGTTTTTCAAGAACTGAATCAATCAAAGCGGCATCACATTTGGGGAATGAAGCCAAATGGACTGATTGTTCAGCCCCATCATCAGCTATGCTGCGGAGGTCGCGATACAGGCGATCGGTGTAGAACGGAGCTATAGGAGCCATCAACAAGCTTACGGTTTTCAAGCATGTGTAGAGCGTTTGATAAGCTGCGAGTTTATCTTTACTCATCTCTCCGGCCCAGAAACGCTTACGATTTAAGCGCACATACCAGTTACTGAGATTATCATTGACAAACTCTGCAATTTCTCGAGCAGCCTTTGTTGGTTCATAGTCATCAAATGCCTCTGTCACATTCTTGACCAAGGTATTGAGCAACGAGATGATCCAACGGTCAATTTCGGGACGTTCGTTTACGGGCACTTGCGGTTCTGTGCCGTTAAACCCGTCAACATTGGCATAAAGAGCAAAGAAAGAGTATGTGTTGTAAAGCGTAGCAAACAATTTTCTGCTAACTTCTGCAACACCGGCAGTATCAAATTTCAAGTTGTCCCAGGGTGATGAATTTGAAATCATATACCAACGAACCGCGTCGCTACCATGATTTTCAATAGTCACAAATGGGTCAACAGCATTACCTAAACGCTTCGACATCTTATTGCCGAATTTATCAAGCACCAATCCATTAGAAATCACCGCTTTGAAGGCTTTTTCATCAAAGACCATGGTTGCAATGGCATGGAGTGTAAAGAACCAGCCGCGTGTTTGGTCAACACCCTCCGCGATAAAGTCAGCCGGGAAACGGTAATTTCTATCAACTTCTTCTTTATTCTCAAAAGGATAATGAACTTGCGCGTAAGGCATAGAGCCTGAATCAAACCACACGTCAATGAGATCAGTTTCGCGATACATCGGGCGACCATCTTCACTGACAAGCACTATATCATCCACGTAAGGGCGATGCAGGTCAATTTTCTCATAGTTTTCCTGAGAATAGTTGCCGGGGATAAATCCGGCCTCCTTGTAAGGATTGTTTTTCATTACCCCTGCCGCTACTGATTTTTCTATCTCAGCATAAAGTTCTTCAATGCTTTCGATGCATTTTTCAACTTTACCTCCGGCATTGTCGCGTGTACGCCATATAGGCAACGGAGTTCCCCAATAGCGGCTGCGCGAAAGATTCCAATCTTGCAGATTTTCAAGCCATTTGCCAAAACGACCACTTCCGGTAGATTCCGGTTTCCAATTGATTTGGTTATTAAGTTCAATCATTCTATCTTTTACATCAGTAGTTTTTATAAACCACGAATCCAAGGGATAGTACAAAATAGGCTTATCCGTACGCCAGCAATGGGGGTAATTGTGTACGTGCTTCTCAATTTTCAGGGCTTTACCCTGTTGTTTAAGTTCAAGGCTCAAATATATATTCAAATCTTCGGCCTTATCAGCAGCTGCTTTGTCAAATACTCCGTCTTTGTTGAATTCTGGAGCGTAGTCATTCTTGACAAAGCGACCTTGATATTGACTGTAGAGTTCAACATCAACACATTTGTCAACAAACTCAGCAGCACATTCGTCGAGAAGATAGTATTTACCGGTGAGGTCAACCATCGGACGAGTTTCTCCATCGACAGTTATCATGAACAACGAAGGGATGTCAGCTGCTTTAGCTACTTTTGCGTCATCAGCACCAAAAGTTGGAGCAATATGCACAATACCCGTACCATCACTTGTTGTTACGTAATCGCCGGGGATAACTCTAAATGCCATTTCTGAGGCTTCAGCAAATTTATTTGCTCCAACCTCAAAACATTTTTCCGGATTTGCCGCTACAAATGCCGCAATAGCTTCGCTATTACGGTCATTGATCAAAACCGAGGGCTTAACCCAAGGCATTAATTGCTTATATTTAATGCCTACCAGCTCTTCTCCGGTAAAATGGGCAACTACTTCATAAGGAATTACCTTATCGCCATGGTTGTACTCATTAAGAGGCTGGTTTTCACCTTCGGGTTTAAGATAGGCGCTCAATCGTTCTTTGGCCACTACCATAGTAATAGGTTCCCCGGTATAGGGGTTATAGGTTCTTACACCAACATATTCAATCTTAGGGCCAACACAAAGAGCTGTGTTTGAGGGTAAAGTCCATGGTGTTGTTGTCCATGCGGCAAACATAGGCTTTCCCCAACCTTGAAGAGCAACGGGAGCATCGATTATTTCAAACAACGCGGTAGCTGTGGTATCTTTAACATCGCGATAGCAACCGGGCTGGTTCAATTCATGTGTGCTTAATCCGGTGCCGGCAGCCGGCGAATAAGGTTGGATAGTATATCCTTTATAAAGCAGCCCTTTATTGTAAAGTTGCTTCAGCAACCACCAAAGTGTTTCTATATATTTGTTGTCGTATGTAATATAAGGATGGTCGGTATCAACCCAATAACCCATCTTTTGAGTCAGGCTGCGCCATTCATTGGTGTATTTCATTACTTCGCGGCGACATGCAGCATTATATTCATCAACAGATATCTTCTTTCCGATATCTTCTTTAGTGATTCCTAATGCCTTTTCTACGCCTAATTCAACGGGTAATCCATGAGTGTCCCAACCTGCTTTGCGCTTTACCTCATAGCCTTGCATTGTTTTATATCGGCAAAACAAGTCTTTGATAGTTCGAGCCATCACATGGTGAATACCCGGCATACCGTTAGCCGAGGGCGGTCCCTCAAAAAAAACAAAAGTTTCAGCCCCTTCTCTCTCTTTCAAAGAGCGCGCGAAGAGGTTTTCTTTCTCCCATGTTTCAAGCATCTGCTTGTTAACATCAGAAAGATTAAGTTGTTTATATTCAGGAAATTTTTTCATTACAATAATCGCTATACGGTTTATTCATTTTTAGCATTACAAATATAGTAATTTTTCGGCTATATTTGATGTGTCAGGGATAAGTTTCAAGGGAAATGAATTATTTCAATTTTCCTTTTACTCCACCCTTTAAGCCACCTTTAACTCCGCAGCCACCGCCTAAAGCAAATATATTCTGGCCATACGACACTGTTTTCATGCCTTGTTCACGTTTACGCTTAACCGCCAAGCTGACAAGCTTCTCCATCAACTTGTCGAATGGCAAACCGGTAGCCTCCCAAAGATAGAATGACAACGAGCCCGGAATGGTGTTTATTTCGTTGACGTAAACCTTGCGTGTATCGGCGTCTACAATAACATCAACGCGGCTTACTCCGTGACATGATAAGACTCTAAAGGTCTCCCCTGCCAGAAACTGTATTCTCTCAGTTTCATCCGCCGGCAAATCAGCGGGAATACGTTTCTGCGAAGCTTGCATGCCGGTAGTGCCCTTGGTGCCGCCCAAGTATTTATCGGTATATGATAAGATTTCGCCGGATTTGATTGGTTCTTCCAGAACTGAAGTTTGATAATCATCGCAATCGCCAAGCACTGAGCAGTTAATCTCCTGTAGATTTTCAACCATGTGCTCAACAATTATACGAGCAGAATACTTCTCGGCCTCTTCAACTTTTTCAATCAGTTCTTCTCGATTTCGCGCTCTGCCTATGCCGACACTTGAACCAAGATTGGCCGGTTTAACAATTACGGGATATCCTAATTTATCTTCAACTTTTTTAATTAATGCATCTCGTTGCGAAAACCACTGTTTATCAGTAAACCAAACGTAATCAACCACGGGTATATCATTAGCTTGCAATATCATCTTCATGGTGATTTTATCCATGCCGTTGGCTGATGAAAGTGTGTTACATCCTGCAAAAGGAATACCAATTGTCTCGAGGAGTCCTTCAAACACTCCGTCTTCACCATTAGAACCATGAAGCACCGGAATGACAACATCCAGTTCAGTCAAGACATCGCTCTTAAACAGCTTCTTGTTGACTTTATAGAGCTTGTTATCGCCATAAATGGGGCGCATATAGACCTGTTCACACTTCTGCTCAAGCTCTTTAGGATTGCGGTAGTTTGACACTTCAAATAAAGCATCTCCTGTCAACCATTTACCATCTTTAGTGATATAAATTGGAGTGACATCAAATTTCTCGCGGTCGATAGCATGCATAGCTTGTGAGGCCGAGATAACCGAGATCTCATGCTCGGTTGAGCGCCCTCCGAAAAACACGCCTATATTTGTTTTCATATTTTTTCGTGTATAATTAATTGTTATGATAATATCTGATTGATTTCCTTATTTAAAGGTATCCGGCAAATCATTTTCATAGAGTACGGCATCACCTGCCTTAAGCATTGGCAGAAGACGTGATTGTGCCTCAGTGAAAGTAGCTGCCTCTATTATGTTTTCTTCAGGGAATCCAGCTTCGAGGATTCCGCTGACTATAGCTTCTCGGTTATATTCGCCAACGATGATTGCGATATCGCAATTTTTCGCTATTGCGCGACCGAATTCCCTATTTAATTCTGACTGTCGCTCACCTAATTCTATCATGCCGGGCGTTACGACAACGCGCTTGCCTTCTGTAAATGAGGCCAACACTTCAAGAGCCATTTTCGAACCGGTGGGGTTAGAATTAAAGGCATCATCAATAATAACTACACCTCCGGCAGTTGTTTTCATATTTAATCGATGTTCGACCTGCTCGATTTTCTCTACGGCATACGCAATTTTTTGAGGTTCCACCCCAAGATTTATTGCGGCGGCAACTGCTGCAACGAGGTTGGAAATATTACATTCACCGACCAAACGGGTCTGCAACTTAATTTCGCCGTCAGGATAAACTACAGTAAACGAGGTGCCGCGAGCGGTAACAACAATATCTTTTGCAACATAGCTACAGTTTTCAGTGTTTCTGACACCATATCTGATAATCTTCACATTCTTAACCTCACGGTTTGCAACATATTCGAAGTCATCATTTACAATAGCTAAACCGTCGGCAGGAAGAGAATCTATAAGCTCAAACTTAGTTTGTTGCACTCTTTCTACCGTCTTAAACGACTCAAGATGCTGCTCTCCTACCGCCGTTACTATGCCGATTTGAGGCTTTACCAGATCACAGATTTCCTTGATGTCGCCGGGTTGCTTTGCACCCATCTCCACTATAAAAACTTCGTTATAAGGCTTCAGATATTCTCTGACTGTGCGGATAACACCCATTGTGGTATTGTAACTACCGGGAGTCATAACAACATCAAACTTCTCTTGAAGGATTCTGTAAAGATAATGCTTTGTACTTGTTTTGCCATAGCTCCCGGTCACGCCAATAATTTTCAAATCAGGCATTGACTTTAAAATTCGGGCGGCATCATTATAATATTTCTTATTGATGCTCTTTTCAACCGGAGAAAGCAGAATATTTGCTAACAACAAAATCATTGGCGAAACAACCAGCATAATCAATAAAGCAATCGCTGTCCAATACAGGCCAAAAAATGACAAGCCTCCGGCTATTATTGTTGACAAAGCAATCATTATTCCATATATGCGTTTCGCTCTTGAAGTGAACACCAATGGCTTCTTATATTTTATTCTCAACAATGAAATGCACACTATCGCGACACAAATGATGGCCATACTCCCCATGCCATAAAACGGGAACTGCTTTACAAGAATTGCGAAAAGAGCAACGCAACATAAAATTCTATTCGTAGTGGTGCTTTCATTGCTATTGTTAAACCATCTGACATATCTATCATTTCGATAGGAGTTTAATTGTAGCATGAGTAAATCACGCTTATACACAATAAGCAATGCTATTACACTAACACATATCAGCGCTATCAATAATCCGAATTCAAATTTTTCAATATGCATATTTGCGTCTATATATCTTAAAATCAGCTCAGAAAACTTCTCAATACCGTACTAAATCTTGCCGGCTCGTCCAGAAAGCTATAGTGTCCGGCATTGGGGAAATTAACCAAGCCACTATCTTTTATTAATTTGCTCATTTTTTCGGCATCTCGAAGCGGAGTAGCCGTATCTTTTCCACCCCATATAAGCAATGTAGGGGCTTCTATCATCGGCATTACATGGCGTAAATCTTCGTTAACGACCTTACTCAAAACACTTCTCATCATCGGAGTGCTATTTTGATAATCAGCCGAACCGCGCTTGCTTCGAGCGGCCTCTATTCGTTTACGCGATTTTTCCTTGCCAAGGAGCAACCGCATAATCCATTTCATTGTCTTGAAGGAATAGACTTTCCAATAATATTTCAACGAACGGCGAGGCTTCACTCCGGCAGCATCTACAAGAACCATCTTTGAGGTTTTGTTGCGTGATGAGAACAAAATAGCAACTCTTCCTCCGAATGAATGGCCAATCAATATGGGGTTGGTTATATTTTCATATTCACAAAGAGCTTCAATCAACTTTGTGTACTCTTCAACACCCCACACTGTAAGCGGCTCAGTTGACTGCCCGAATCCGGGGAAATCAACATTTATAACTCTATGATTTTCAAGCGCAATCCGTTCAATGCTTGCTACCGTATCCTTGGTGCAACCCCAGCCGTGCATTAGTATTACGACTGAACCATCACCGCTATCGCGATAGCTTAAACTGACTCCGTTATTATTGAAAACTTTATCCATACAGACTTCTAAGAAGTAATTATAGCCATAATGTAGCTTTACTCTTTAAGTTACAAAATTACAACTTTTTTTCTTAACCTTCAAAAAAATCTTATGGGAACTAAATAACCGATTCTCAGCAGGGGATTATATCCTTTATCAGTATTCCTTGCCATAAGAATCTAACAGTAAATCGAAATAAGTGAAAACGAATCTGATATCGAATATTTTCATTTAGACCCGATTCCCCAATATTTGTTAATACTGGGGAACCGGGTCTAAACCTCAATTATACTATCTAATAACTACTTTAGAGCGCTTGCTTCCAATTGATTTAATATATATGCCAGGGACAGTTGGTTGTTGATTCCCATAATTAATTCCCTGCAGGTTAAAATATTTCACCTCACGCTCATCAGTAGAGTCGGTTGTTACTTCGTTGATAATCGAAACTGCGACTTCCGTTCCTAAGCGATATTTGGCCAAATGTCTTCCCGGTGCGTATGTAACGATATCAGTAACGGTTTCATCATCTGCATTAATATTGCGTTGGCAGCTCGCGGCCAAATGCCATGGTTCAGCAGTTGGATCAGTAGCCGCAGCGGAGATGACTTCTTTCACTGATGCAGATGCCGGTTGGAGGAGGTTTTTATCGGCCTCGCTAATACCCTCTCCATCGATTTGGGCAACTAATGTAAATGTCTTCATCCAATTCTTATATCCGGAATTCTTCCAATCAGTGAATGTATCAGCTAATGAAGGTAATTTAGCCCCCCATTCCGCCAAATACCATTCTCGATTATTATCAAAACCTTTGCTAATCAATGCAAATTGCTCTCCATTGTGATTGAACGCATAAAAACCTTTTGTTTGCATATCAATTGAAGACGATGAGGTCAGTTCAGAGAGCCGATCAGAACCGGATTCCATAGATTGAAACATGATGGGATGCGTGGTGGCACCATTACATACGAATATATCGCCGCCCTCATTAACTATCGACAGCGAGCAACGACTGCCTAACGCGCACATATCTTCCGGGCTTGGAGAACTCGAATGCGTTGATACGGGCGAGCACATTATAAATTCATCTTCATCTTCATGACCACTATATGCCCTTGCATAGCTTCCTTTCGCTACAAGTAAGTTAAATTGATGGTCTGCGCCATCGCTATACGTTGTCCAACCAAGCACACCGATAGTATAATTAGAGGTTGTCAAGTCTCCTTTTGCTGCAGGTTGTCCCCAACCTTGCAATTCATAATTGTTGTAATGATAGTAAGGAGCCTCTACTTTACTTACTTCTATGGTAGCGTTATTAAAATCAACAACACCGTAATACCAAGGAATTGTTACGATATTGCCACTCATAGCCTCCTTAGAGGAATCAAACGTAATGATAACGTTGCCCGCATCATCGTTGCAGAGCATAACTTTGCCGTTACATCCATCACTTATCATTTTCCCGATATTAGCTCCTTGGATTTCAAATACGGCATCTTCAAGTTGTTGGCCATTGTCAATGTTATAACAACCAAGGGTAACCACATTTGTTAACTCTGAGACTTGAGCGTTAAGAGCTATAAAAATCTTATCACCGTTAAGAGCCATGGAGTGAACATCTGATATATTTTCGTCATCTAAATCGATTGCCCAGTGCCTGTTAAGCGCTAATTCGGTAGAAGCGTTAGTTTCAAATTTAAAAATGCCGTCCTGAGCAGATAAACCGACTGAAGCGAGAAAGAACATACTGCTCAAAACTGAGTTCTTAAGCATAGCACGAGTAACAGATTTTCTCATAAATATATGAAATATAAAAAAGTAATATTTTAATTGATTCGGCAAAGATAAAAGAAAATATCAATAACACCAAACAAATTAAATATCATTTTTTCAAAAACAGGTCAATTGTCGGAATTGTCGGAATATATAAAAAAGGAAGCGCCGGGAGGAGCGGGTGCTCTTCTCGGCGCTTCGTTTGAT
>CAMWUH010000024.1 GCA_947177325.1 uncultured Bacteroidales bacterium | reverse complement strand
GAGCATCAGCCTTCCAAGCTGAGGGTCGCGAGTTTGAGCCTCGTCTTCCGCTCCAGTTGAGAGGCTTTCGTTGTCTAATAGCCTTATTGAAATCACAAAACGATTCAATATAGCCGGCTCAACCGCCTCGACAACCTGAATCAATGCCAATGTAGCTCAGGGGTAGAGCACTTCCTTGGTAAGGAAGAGGTCACGGGTTCAAATCCCGTCATCGGCTCCAAAACATTTCAAATTAACAATTTTGATAGCCACGATAGCGCCCTGCGGTGTCGAGGCATGTTGTTGAAAGTTAATCATCCAATCAAATAATAGCAAAGTTATGGCTAAAGAGAAATTCGAAAGAACCAAACCCCACGTTAACATTGGTACTATCGGCCACGTTGACCACGGTAAAACAACTTTGACCGCTGCCATCACAACCGTATTGGCTAAAGCAGGTCTTTCGGAAGTAAAATCATTCGACCAGATCGACAACGCTCCCGAAGAAAAAGAACGCGGTATCACTATCAACACCGCTCACGTAGAATACGAAACAGCTAACCGTCACTACGCTCACGTAGACTGCCCCGGCCACGCTGACTACGTTAAAAACATGGTAACCGGTGCAGCTCAAATGGACGGTGCTATCATCGTAGTTGCTGCAACTGACGGTCCCATGCCCCAAACTCGCGAACACATCCTTCTCGCTCGTCAGGTAAACGTTCCCCGTATCGTTGTATTCCTTAACAAATGCGATATGGTTGACGACGAAGAAATGCTCGAACTCGTTGAAATGGAAATGCGTGAGCTCCTTTCAGCTTACGAATATGATGGCGACGAAACTCCCATCATCCGAGGTTCAGCTCTCGGCGCCCTCAACGGCGAACCCGAATGGGAAGCTAAAGTTATGGAACTCATGGAAGCAGTTGACAACTGGATTCCCCTGCCTCCCCGCGACGTTGACAAACCCTTCTTGATGCCTGTTGAAGACGTATTCTCTATCACCGGTCGTGGTACTGTAGCAACCGGTCGTATCGAAACCGGCGTTGTTAAAGTAGGTGACGAAGTTCAAATCATGGGTCTTGGTGCTGACATGAAATCAACCGTTACCGGTGTTGAAATGTTCCGCAAACTCCTCGACCAAGGTGAAGCCGGTGACAACGTAGGTCTCCTCCTCCGCGGTATCGACAAAAAAGATATCAAACGCGGTATGGTTATCTGCCACCCCGGTGTTGTTAAACCCCACTCTAAATTCAAAGCTTCAGTTTATATCTTGAAGAAAGAAGAAGGTGGCCGTCACACTCCCTTCCACAACCACTATCGTCCTCAGTTCTACATCCGTACACTCGACGTTACCGGTGAAATCACTCTTCCCGAAGGCGTTGAAATGGTAATGCCCGGTGACCACGTTGAGATCATCGTTGAGCTTATCAACCCCGTAGCTTGCGACCAAGGTCTTCGCTTCGCTATCCGTGAAGGCGGCCGCACTGTAGGCTCAGGTCAAATCACTGAAATCCTCGACTAATACTTAGTCTTGAGATAAACCCTTGATGCAGCTCCACCCCTTGAAGTGGATAACGCCAAAAGCGGGGAGCTGCATCTTAAACACGGGAATAGCTCAGTTGGTAGAGCACTGGTCTCCAAAACCAGGTGTCGGGAGTTCGAGCCTCTCTTCCCGTGCTAATTACAAAGAAAATGAAAAAATTAAAAATACTTACGAATATTGAGGAGTCTTACGACGAACTTCGTTATAAGACATCTTGGCCAACCAAAAAGCAGGTTGTTAAGAGCTCTCTGATCGTCATGCTTGCTTCCGTGATTATCGCTGCGATAATCTTTTTGATCGATTGGGTGTTCAAAACAATCACCGAGTTTATCTACTAAACTCCCCGAGCTTTTAAGTCAACATTGTTCACTGCCGGTTATCAACCGCAATTAACCCAAGTAACCAATTATTAACTATCGATCGACTAACTGACGCAGTCATGGAAGTTACTAAAGAGAAATCTAAAAGAGGATGGTATGTGCTTCGAGCCATTTCAGGCAAAGAAGCTAAAGTCAAGGAAGTGCTCGACGCTCAAATGCGCAACACTGACTTGGGCAACTATCTTTTTCAAGTAATCATCCCTACTGAGAAAGTCCTCACTGTTAAAAACGGTAAAAAGGTAATTAAGGAGCGTAACCTCTACTCCGGCTATGTTTTCATTGAAGCTGACCTGCAAGGTGAAGTGATGCACTTGCTTCGCAACACCACCAACGTTATCGACTTCCTGAAAGGACGCGGCAAGGATGCAAAACCTGAAGCGCTCCGCGAAAGCGAAGTCATGCGCATGCTGGGCAAAGCTGATGAAATCAACGAAATTGCCGAAGAAGATGGCGTGGTTTACATTGTAGGCGAGAAAGTGAAGGTTACCGACGGCCCCTTCAACGGGTTTAGCGCCGAAGTAATTGAGGTGTACCCCGAAAGAAAGAAGCTCAAGGTAGAGGTAGCAATTTTTGGAAGGAAAACTCCTTTGGAGTTGGAAAATTCGCAAGTAGAGCGTGAATGATGCTCAATTGGTTGCAGCCGTAGTTGCATCCAATCTTTGCGTTTACAGGCCCTGCTGATTTTGAAGCACCGAAGTGGTTACGACCTTCGGCTCATTCATTGGCAAATCAGAAGGAGTCCCGCTGAAAGCGCCCTAAAGGTTGGACACGACGTTGACGGCACAATCGGTTGACGTTATTTTATGTGTAACACACAAATCAATTAAATTAATTACAATGGCTAAAGAAATTGCTGGACAGATCAAATTGCAGATTAAAGGCGGCGCAGCCAATCCCTCGCCTCCCGTAGGTCCCGCTTTGGGTTCTAAGGGTATTAACATCATGGAGTTTTGCAAGCAATTCAATGCCCGCACTCAAGACAAAGCAGGCAAAGTGCTTCCGGTTGTAATCACCTATTACACCGACAAGAGCTTTGACTTCGTTGTCAAGACTCCCCCGGTTGCAATCCAGCTCCTCGAAGTATCTAAAAAGAAGAGCGGTTCTGCACAGCCTAACCGTAACAAAGTGGCTGAAATTACTTGGGAGCAAGTGAAGGCAATTGCAGAAGACAAAATGCCCGATTTGAACTGTTTTACTTTGGACTCGGCAATGCGTATGGTTGCCGGCACAGCCAGAAGTATGGGTATCACCGTAAAAGGGGCTTTCCCTGAAAACAACTAAAATCTTCTATTACAATGGGTAAACTTACAAAAAATCAAAAGTTAGCTTTAGAGAAGATTGAGCCCGGGAAACAATACTCTCTTGCGGAAGCAGCTGAAAAAGTGAAAGAAATTACTTTCACCAAATTTGACGCTTCTTTAGATATCGATGTACGTCTCGGCGTTGACCCTCGTAAAGCTAATCAAATGGTTCGTGGCGTGGTTACTCTCCCCCACGGTACCGGCAAGCAAGTGAAAGTGCTTGTTCTCTGTAATCCTGATGCTGAAGCTGCTGCTAAAGCAGCCGGTGCTGACTACGTTGGCCTCGATGAATATATCGAAAAAATCAAAGGTGGCTGGACCGACATCGACGTTATCATCACTCAACCCGCTATCATGGGTAAAATCGGTGCTCTGGGCCGTGTGCTCGGTCCCCGCGGCTTGATGCCTAACCCCAAAAGCGGCACAGTAACTGTCGACGTTGCAAAAGCTGTTGAAGAAGTGAAAAAAGGTAAAATCGACTTCAAAGTTGACAAAAACGGTATCGTTCACTCTTCAATCGGTAAAGTGTCGTTCACTCCCGAGCAAATGAAAGAAAATGCCCGCGAGTTTATCAACACCTTGATTAAACTGAAACCTGCTGCAGCTAAAGGTACATATATCAAGAGCATTTATCTTTCAAGCACAATGTCGCCCGGTGTTAAAGTTGACACCAAGACTGTTGACGAATAATCTTTAACGACAGAAATCACGATGAAAAAGGAAGATAAATCATTAATCATTGACCAGATAGCAGAAACGCTCAAAGGCTATTCTTGCTTCTACCTCGCTGAAACCGCAGGGTTGGATGCTGAGGCTACCAGCGAATTGCGTCGCGCTTGTTTCAACGACGACATCAAACTCGTTGTTGTTAAAAACACGCTCCTTCACAAAGCGCTCGAAACCCTCGACTTCGACTTCTCTGAACTTTATCCTTCGTTGAAAGGGTCGACCTCGTTGCTCTGCTCGAATGTCGGCAATGCTCCTGCTAAACTTCTCAAGAAGATGCAGAAGAAGGATCAACCCCTTCCCCGCCTCAAAGCAGCTTACGTTGAAGAATCTATCTACGTTGGCGAAAACCAGCTCGAAGCTCTTTGCGCTATCAAGAGCAAAAACGAACTCATCGCCGAAGTTGTTGCACTTCTCCAATCTCCCGCAAAAACCGTTGTTTCTGCACTTCAATCAGGTGCAAACACTATCCACGGTGTGCTTGAGACACTCGCTAACAAAGAATAATATTTCAAAGAAAATCAAACTACAAAAATCATACTAAAATGGCAGATTTAAAAGCTTTTGCAGAACAACTCGTTAACCTCACTGTTAAAGAAGTAAACGAACTGGCTCAAATCCTCAAAGAAGAATATGGCATCGAACCCGCTGCTGCAGCAGTAGCAGTTGCTGCCGGCCCCGCTGCCGGTGCTCCCGCCGCTGAAGAAAAATCTTCTTTCGACGTAGTACTCAAAAACGCCGGCGCATCTAAACTCGGCGTTGTGAAACTCGTTAAAGAACTCACAGGTCTTGGCTTGAAAGAAGCTAAAGAACTCGTTGACGGTGCACCCTCAGTTGTTAAAGAAGGTCTCGCTAAAGCCGACGCTGAAGGCCTCAAAAAACAACTCGAAGAAGCCGGTGCTGAAGTTGAGCTCAAATAATACAAGCCCCATCAGCAACTTGACTATTAACCGCGCTTGATCGAGCTTTGCTCCCTCAACGCAGTTATAGCTCAAAAATAACTTGAAGAGAAATCATTCATTCGCGAATGGTTTCTCTTCTTTTAATATGCTTGTAAAAAACAAACTTTATATTCTTTGTAAAAACGGCGCATAGTAAAAAACCGGGCGCATAGTAAAAAAGCTGTATTGTTGATATAAATTCTTATCTTTGCAGAAAAAACAAAACTGCAATGGAAAAGAACCCCTATACTGAATTGGCTGAATCTCTGCTGCCTGAAGAAATTATTGAATACTGCAAAAACAACCTCTCTGACGTCTGCACTGTAGAGAGTTGGGGAGAGACCGGAATATTCTATAACCCGGATAATAGATTTAAGAGAGGGACCTATGTTTTAACTCTGAAAAATAAGGATGGAGATAATGATAAGTCCTCTGACCTTAACAGAGAGGGTGTGTTTCGCTTGAATTTTGGCGTAAAAAAAGAAACTTTTATCCGGTTGTTTGGAAATATTCCGTCCAGACCTCCCAAAGGAGGGATTGTGGATATGAATTTTGATTACACTAAGAGAAATACGCTGATTCCTCATCCTGTATATGGATGGATGAGTTGGGTCAGTATTTTGAATCCATCCCCTGAATGTTTTGAAACTACATTGAAACCGTTGATAAAAGAATCTTATTGCTTGGCTGTACAAAAAGCTAAAAAACGCAAATGAGCTATGTATGGGTCTGTAGCAAAAGGCGGTTGAATTGATAAAGAACTGAGTAAAGAATATGTCTACATATTGAGCTGCGCAGCCGTTCTAATCGCCACAGAAAAGAGGTTGTGCCGCTTAACGGAGGATGGAGGGAATTACCGTCGGTATTGATAAAATCGGTGATACATGATACACGATACACAGTGTGCTACACGTGATACACTGATACACTGTTTTCAGGTACCTGTATCAAGCATGTGTATCATGCATCGTGTATCATGTATCATGTAGCGTGTAGCGTGTATCAGACCGAGGGGAGAAATCAGTGTATCACGTGTATCAAAGACCGTTGGGCGTTGCGGGCCGCGACATCAACCATATCTACCGATCTTTTTCTCATTAACCAACCGATTTATTTCATTGAACCGAAACAAGGCGTATAGGTCAAAATGCATCATAAAGAGCTTTCTGAATTTCTATTTTTCGGGCAATTATGATACTTTGCTTTCAATACACATCTAATATTTCCCACTCTCTTCCACCGCGAAAAACCAATTAATGTTAATTATCCTTAAATACAAAGAAATATATTTGGTTTTTACGAAAAGAGTTGCTAATTTTGTCGTTTAGCGATAACAAGGCTCAATTTATGAGCCTGCCAATCATTTCCAGATAGGTTATCGGTCTTGTTCGGTTAACTCTGTTAATTGCCTTTGAGCCCTAAGGCTCAGCCAAGGATTGATTGAACTGATAGACTGAGGTTTGCGCACAACCGCGATTTCATCGCCAACGCTTCGAGCGTCACTAATGATGCCATCGCCCCGTGCGGGAAAACTGAGAATCCGGTCATCGAATAAGATTTACTTCTCGAGGTTGGCTCCTCGTTGAAGATGCCTCAATCGTTGCAAACTTCATCGCAACGAATTTTTAAGCATTTTTAACAAATAAGGAGCACATTGAGGAGTTATTGTTGTGTGCATATATAAACCATCAAACTCATTCTTTATATACATAGATGTCAGTTTCAGAAGTAAAACCCCGTGTAAACTTTGCATCCGTAAAGAATCCGCTCCCTTATCCGGATTTTCTCGAGGTGCAATTGAAATCGTTCCGCGATTTCCTTCAGTTGGAAACAGCCCCCGAAAAACGCAACAACGAGGGCCTGTTTAAAGTGTTTGCCGAGAACTTCCCTATTGCCGATACGCGCAATAACTTCGTTTTGGAATTTCTCGATTACTACATTGATCCCCCGCGCTACACCATCGAAGAGTGCTTGACTCGCGGATTAACTTACAGTGTGCCTTTGAAAGCCAAGCTCAAGCTTTACTGCACCGACCCTGACCACGAGGATTTTGCTACCGTAATCCAAGACGTTTATCTTGGCCCTATCCCTTACATGACCGAAAAAGGCACATTTGTTATCAACGGTGCCGAGCGTGTAGTTGTATCGCAACTCCACCGCTCTCCCGGCGTGTTCTTCGGTCAATCAACCCACGCCAACGGCACCAAACTCTATTCTGCCCGCATCATCCCCTTCCGCGGCTCTTGGATTGAGTTTGCCACCGACATCAACAACGCGATGTATGCCTACATCGACCGTAAAAAGAAATTACCCGTAACCACTCTGCTCCGCGCCATCGGTTTCGGCTCTGACAACGATATCATATCGCTCTTTGACCTCGCTGAAGAGGTTAAAGTTACCAAAACCAACTTGGAGAAAGCCATTGGCCGTAAGTTGGCAGGTAATATCGTTCGCTCTTGGAACGAAGACTTCGTTGACGAAGACACCGGCGAGGTGGTTTCAATCGAACGCTCTGAGTCAATCCTCGACCGCGACACCGAAATAACCGCCGACAATATTCCGGCTATCATGGAATCAGGCGTGGCCACCATCTTCCTCCACAAAGAAGATGCTCCCGGAGCAACTGACCGCTCTATCATTTTCAATACTCTTGAAAAAGATACCACCAAAACTGAAAAAGAGGCTATTGACTACATCTATCAGCAACTCCGCAACGCTGAAGCTCCCGACGAAGCTTCTGCCCGCGAAGTTATCACCAACCTCTTCTTCTCTGAAAAGCGTTACGACCTGGGCGAAGTTGGCCGCTACCGTATCAACAAAAAACTCGACCTCGGAATTCCCGACGACGTTAAAGTGCTCACAAAAGAAGATATCATTGCCATCATCAAATATCTGATGGAGCTTATCAACTCCAAGACCGATGTTGACGATATCGACCACTTGAGCAACCGCCGTGTGCGCACCGTTGGCGAGCAACTCTACAACCAATTCGGCGTAGGCTTGGCCCGTATGTCACGCACCATCCGCGAACGCATGAACGTGCGCGACAACGAAGTGTTCACACCTATCGACCTCATCAACGCCAAAACCATTTCATCGGTTATCAACACCTTCTTCGGCACCAACGCGCTGTCGCAATTCATGGACCAGACCAACCCTCTGGCCGAAATGACCCACAAACGCCGTATGTCGGCCCTCGGCCCCGGCGGTTTGTCACGCGAGCGTGCAGGCTTCGAAGTGCGCGACGTTCACTACACCCACTATGGTCGCCTCTGTCCTATCGAAACTCCTGAAGGCCCCAACATCGGCTTGATTTCATCTCTTTGCGTTTACGCCAAAATCAACGATCTCGGCTTTATCGAAACCCCCTACCGCAAAGTCGAAAACTCTAAAGTCGACCTCAACAACGACGACATCGTTTACCTCACTGCTGAAGTGGAAGAGGGCAAAGTGATTGCTCAAGGCAACGCCCCGTTGAACGACGACGGCACCTTTGTGCGCGACCGCGTTAAGGCTCGCCTCGACGCCGACTTCCCTATCGTAGCTCCCTCTGAAGTGGAATTGATGGACGTTTCGCCCACACAAATCGCTTCTATAGCTGCATCACTCATCCCCTTCCTCGAGCACGACGATGCCAACCGCGCACTCATGGGTTCTAACATGATGCGCCAGGCTGTGCCCTTGATGCGCTCTGAATCGCCTATCGTCGGCACCGGTCTGGAAGGTCAGCTGATACGCGACTCCCGCACTCAAATCACTGCCGAAGGTGACGGTGTTATCGAATTTGTCGACGCAAGCGTTATCCGCATCCGTTACGACCGCACTGAAGAAGAAGAATTTGTGGCCTTTGAAGATGCCATTAAGGAATATTCAATTCCCAAGTTCCGCAAAACAAACCAGAGCACCACTATCGACCTCCGTCCTATCTGTTCTAAGGGACAGCGCGTTAAAGCCGGCGATATCCTCACCGAAGGCTACTCTACCGAAAACGGCGAGCTCGCTCTCGGTCGCAACCTCAAAGTGGCGTTCATGCCATGGAAAGGTTACAACTATGAGGACGCTATCGTGCTTAACGAGCGTGTGGTTAAAGAAGACATCCTTACTTCAGTCCACGTTGACGAATATTCACTCGAAGTGCGCGAAACCAAGCGCGGCATGGAAGAGTTGACCTCTGATATCCCCAACGTGAGCGAAGACGCGACCAAAGATCTCGACGACCGGGGTATAATCCGCATCGGTGCTCACGTGGTGCCCGGCGACATCATGATCGGTAAAATCACTCCTAAGGGCGAAAGCGACCCCACACCTGAAGAAAAGCTCCTCCGCGCTATCTTCGGCGACAAAGCCGGCGACGTTAAAGACGCCTCGCTTAAAGCTTCTCCCTCACTCAAAGGCGTGGTTATCGACACCCAGCTCTTCTCGCGCGCTGCCAAAACAAAGAAGAATAAATCCAACGCGCTCCTTCCCAAGCTTGACGAAGAATACGAAGATAAGCTCAACAACCTCAAGGAAGTGCTCGTGTCGAAGCTTATGACTCTGACCGAGAAACATCCCTCCGCAGGCGTTAAAGACTTCCTCGGCACAGAGATTATCCCCGCCGGCTCTAAATTTAACCCGGCAGTGTTGAAAGATATCGAGTATGACACCGTCAACCTCAGCAACTGGACCGACGACGCCCACACCAACGACCTCATCCGCGCCACTATCGTCAACTATCTCCGCAAATCAAAAGAAGTTGACGCTGAGCTCCGCCGTAAGAAATTCGATATCTCTATCGGCGACGAACTCCCCTCAGGCATCATGCAAATGGCTAAGGTCTACATCGCCAAGAAACGTAAAATCTCTGTGGGCGACAAAATGGCAGGTCGCCACGGTAACAAAGGTATCGTTTCGCGAATCGTGCGCCAGGAAGATATGCCTTTCTTGGCCGACGGTACTCCGGTCGACATCTGCTTGAACCCTCTGGGTGTGCCTTCACGTATGAACCTCGGTCAGATTTTCGAAACCGTGCTCGGTTGGGCCGGCCGCGAACTCGGCGAGAAATTCGCCACCCCCATCTTCGACGGCGCAACCCTCGACGACCTCAACGAATGGACCGATAAGGCAGGGCTGCCCCGCTATGGCAAAACCTACCTCTACGACGGTGGCACCGGCGAACGCTTTGACCAACCCGCAACCGTAGGCGTTATCTACATGCTCAAACTCGGTCACATGGTTGAAGACAAAATGCACGCTCGCTCAATCGGCCCGTATTCGCGCATCACCCAGCAACCTCTTGGTGGTAAAGCACAATTCGGTGGTCAACGTTTCGGTGAGATGGAAGTTTGGGCGCTCGAAGCATTCGGCGCCGCCCACATCCTCCAAGAAATCCTTACAGTTAAGTCTGACGACGTTACAGGCCGCTCGAAAACCTACGAAGCCATTGTCAAAGGTGAAGCCATGCCCCCCGCAGGCATTCCCGAGTCGCTCAACGTGCTTTTGCACGAGCTCCGCGGCTTAGGCTTGAGCATTAACCTCGAAAACTAACAGCTACAAAGTAGATCCACCGACCCGACGCAACCACGCGGTTGCCGGGTCTCGGACCTGCAAGGATGTAACTCTCCTACCAATCATAACCTTCAATTCTCTCTCTGATTTTTTCACTTAACAATCTAAAGGAAACAACATAAATATGGCTTTTAGAAAAGACACAAAAGCAAAAAACGGCTTCTCGAAAATTTCAATCGGATTAGCATCCCCCGAAGAAATTCTCGAGAAATCGAGCGGCGAGGTTCTCAAGCCTGAAACCATCAACTATCGCACCTACAAACCTGAACGCGACGGTTTGTTCTGCGAGCGCATTTTCGGTCCTGTCAAAGACTACGAATGTCACTGCGGTAAATACAAACGCATCCGCTACAAAGGTATCGTCTGCGACCGTTGCGGTGTTGAAGTAACCGAAAAGAAAGTGCGTCGCGAGCGCATGGGCCACATCAAACTCGTTGTGCCCGTTGCCCACATCTGGTATTTCCGTTCATTACCCAGCAAAATCGGCTATTTGCTCGGTTTGCCCAGCAAAAAGCTCGACGCCGTCATCTACTACGAACGCTACGTAGTTATCAACCCCGGCGTGGCTGAAGAAAGCGGTGTTGCCAAACTCGACCTCCTCACCGAGGAAGAATATTTCAACATCATCGACAATCTCCCCGCTGAAAACCAGCTTCTGCCCGACGACGACCCCAACAAGTTCGTTGCCAAAATGGGTGCTGAAGCTATCTACGATCTCCTCAAGCAAGTCAACCTCGACGACCTCGCTGCCGAGCTTCGTCACTCAGCTGACCGCGATGGTTCTCAACAACGCAAAACCGAAGCCCTCAAGCGCCTCCAGGTTGTTGAATCATTCCGCTCATCTCGTGGTCGTAACAAGCCCGAATGGATGATTTTGCAAGCCGTGCCCGTTATTCCCCCCGAGCTTCGTCCGCTCGTGCCCCTCGATGGTGGCCGCTTCGCTACATCCGACCTCAACGACCTTTATCGTCGCGTTATCATCCGTAACAACCGTCTGAAACGCCTTATCGAAATCAAAGCCCCTGAAGTAATCCTCCGCAACGAAAAGCGCATGCTTCAGGAAGCTGTTGACTCACTCCTCGATAACTCTCGTAAATCTTCAGCCGTTAAAACCGATGCTAACCGCCCCCTCAAGTCACTCTCTGACTCACTTAAAGGTAAGCAAGGCCGTTTCCGTCAAAACCTCTTGGGTAAACGTGTCGACTACTCCGCCCGTTCAGTAATCGTGGTTGGTCCCGAGCTGAAAATGCACGAGTGCGGTATTCCTAAAAACATGGCTGCCGAGCTCTACAAACCCTTCGTAATCCGCAAGCTTATCGAACGCGGCATTGTGAAAACCGTCAAGAGCGCCAAGAAAATCGTTGACCGTAAGGAACCCGTTGTATGGGATATCCTCGAGCACGTAATGAAAGGTCACCCCGTGCTGCTCAACCGTGCTCCAACCCTTCACCGACTCGGCATCCAGGCATTCCAGCCCAAAATGATTGAGGGTAAAGCCATTCAGCTCCACCCCTTGGCATGTACAGCGTTCAACGCCGACTTCGACGGTGACCAGATGGCCGTTCACTTGCCCCTCGGCAACGAGGCTATCCTCGAAGCCCAGATGCTTATGCTCGGCGCCCACAACATCCTCAACCCCGCCAACGGCGCTCCTATCACCGTGCCCTCTCAGGACATGGTGCTCGGCCTCTACTATATCACCAAACTCCGCAAAGGCGACAAAGGCGAAGGCCTCAAATTCTACGGTCCCGAAGAAGCTGAAATCGCCTACAACGAAGGCCGCGTAACACTCCACGCCCCTGTTTCGGTTGTTGTTGACGACATAGACGAAAACGGCAATCCCGTTAAACGCCTCGTTGAAAACACCTCTGTAGGTCGTGTGCTCGTTAACCAATATGTGCCCAAGGAAATCGGCTACGTCAACGAAATCCTCTCTAAGAAATCGTTGCGCAACATCATCAGCCGCGTAATCAAGCGCTGCGGTATTCCCCGCTCGGCTCAGTTCCTTGACGACATCAAGAACCTCGGTTACTACATGGCCTTCAAAGGCGGCCTTTCTTTCAACCTCGGCGACGTTATCATCCCCGAAGAGAAAGAAGCTATCGTTAACGAAGGTTACGCTCAAGTTGAAGAAGTGATGAACAACTACTCTATGGGCTTCATCACCAACACCGAACGCTACAACCAAATCATTGATATCTGGACTCACGTCAACTCTCGCCTTACCGACATCCTCATGAAGCAGATGACCGAGGCCAACCAAGGCTTCAACTCTGTGTTCATGATGCTTGACTCCGGCGCCCGTGGTTCTAAAGACCAGATTCGTCAGCTTGCCGGCATGCGTGGCCTTATGGCAAAACCCCAAAAAGCCGGTGCCGAAGGTGGTCAGATTATCGAAAACCCCATCTTGGCCAACTTTAAGGAAGGCCTCTCGGTACTCGAATACTTCATCTCTACCCACGGTGCCCGTAAAGGTTTGGCCGATACCGCGTTGAAAACAGCCGACGCCGGTTATCTTACCCGCCGTCTGGTCGACGTGGCACACGACGTTATCATCCACGAAGAAGACTGCGGCACTCTCCGCGGCCTCGTCTGCACAGAAATCAAGAAAAACGATGAAGTTGTGGTTTCGCTCGGCGAACGCATCTTGGGTCGTGTTTCTGTTCACGACATCGTTGACCCCATCTCAGGCGAGCTCATCGTGGCCGCCGGCGAAGAAATCAACGACGCCGCTGCCGACCGCATCGACGCCTCACCAATCGAGTCAGTTGAAATTCGCTCTGTTCTCACCTGCGAGTCTAAGAAAGGTGTTTGCGCTAAATGCTACGGTCGCAACCTCGCTAACAACCGCCTCGTTCAAATGGGTGAAGCTGTCGGCGTAATCGCAGCCCAGTCAATCGGCGAGCCCGGCACACAGTTGACACTCCGTACATTCCACGTCGGTGGTGTGGCTTCTAACATCGCTGCCGTATCAACAATCACCTCACGCTACCCCGGCAAACTCGAAATCGACGAGCTCCGCACCGTTACAACCGACGAAGTCGACGCTAAAGGCCGCAAAGTGGAAGTGGTTGTAGGTCGTTTGGCCGAAATGCGTATCATCGACCCCAACACCAAGATGATGCTCACCAATGCCAACATCCCCTACGGCTCCAAGCTCTACTTCTCTGATGGCGACAATGTGGAGAAAGGTGACGTTATCTGTGAATGGGACCCCTTCAACGCAGTTATCGTCAGCGAGGCAACCGGTAAAGTTAAATACGCCAACTTGACCGAAAACGTCACCTACCGCGTTGAACGCGACGAACAATCAGGCCTCGAAGAAAAAATCATCATCGAGTCAAAAGACCGCACCAAGGTGCCCGAAGCCAACATCGTTGACCGCGACGGCAACATCATCAAGACCTACGCTCTCCCCGTGGGCGCTCACTTGATGCTCGAAGAAAATGCCGACGTCAAAGTAGGCGAAATCTTCGTTAAGATTCCTCGCGCAACCGGTGGTGCAGGCGATATTACCGGCGGTCTGCCCCGCGTTACCGAGCTCTTCGAAGCTCGCAACCCGTCTAACCCTGCCATCGTATCTGAAATCGACGGTGAGGTTAAATTCGGCAAAGTTAAACGTGGTAACCGCGAAATCTCGGTTACCTCTAAGCTCGGCGAAGAGAAGAAATATCTCGTGCCCCTGTCAAAACAGGTGCTCGTTCAGGAAAATGACTACGTACGTGCAGGTACTCCCCTCTCTGACGGCGCCATTACCCCCAACGACATCCTCAACATCATGGGCCCGACTGCCGTGCAAGACTATATCGTCAACGAGGTGCAAGACGTTTACCGCATGCAAGGTGTGAAAATCAACGACAAGCACTTTGAAGTTATCGTGCGCCAGATGATGCGTAAGGTCAACATCCTTGACCCTGGCGACACTAACTTCCTTGAGCAACAAATCGTTGACAAACGCGACTTCATGGAAGAAAACGATCGCATCTGGGGTAAAAAAGTGGTTGTCGATGCCGGCGACTCTGAAACAATCAAGCCCGGCATGATTATTACCGCCCGCAAACTCCGCGACGAAAACTCTATCCTCAAGCGCAACGACAAGCGTACCATCCAAGTGCGCGATGCTCTGCCCGCTACCTCCGAACAAATTCTTCAAGGTATCACCCGCGCCGCTCTTCAAACTTCAAGCTTCATGTCGGCCGCATCGTTCCAGGAAACCACCAAGGTGCTCAACGAAGCTGCCATCAACGGCAAGACCGACACCCTCGAGGGCATGAAGGAAAACGTCATCTGCGGACACCTCATCCCCGCCGGAACAGGACTCCGCGCCTACGAGCGCATCGTGGTCGGAGGCAAGGACGACATCCTTTCCACCTCACCCCTCGATGAAGAGCCCATCGACGTAATCGCAACCGAAGCATAACAAAGCTGATCCCACCATACCCAAGAGGCTGTGTCGTAATTAAGGTTTACGGGGCAGCCTCTTATTTTCAGGCAGTG
>CAMWUH010000023.1 GCA_947177325.1 uncultured Bacteroidales bacterium | reverse complement strand
GTATGTTGACTCTCAAATTTCTTATTTTTTCAACTTTCACTTCCTGATGTCTTATTATATTGAGTGTAATCAATAGACAATCAATTGGTTACCTGAGGAATGCCAATTTAAAAAAAAGTATCGCTTGGATTGAATAGTCAGTCCAAGCGATACTGCTTTATTTAGCTTCTTTTACCCTGTGAAGGTCAGAGATTATTTACCTTCGTGCTCGTATTTGAGAGTCAATGTGGGTTGGTCGCATACTTCAGCGGGGCCGAAATATTGAATAGGACCGGGATAAACATAGCAGGTGTTGATTGCCCATTCGTCGCGTTGAGAAGCGAATCTTTGGAATGGTGCGCCGTCCAAACGAACGAGGGCTTTTTGGATTACAGGTTTCATTTCGCCGTGGCGACGTTCCATGTTCATCATCATAGTGATGGGTATACCGCCGGCAATCCATTGAACTGAGGGTTTAACCAGATTGCGTACTGACGACATGTAGCCTGTTACGCCCGCATTGATAAGGTCAGCTGCATTGTAGCCGAGTGCGTAGCAATAGTCAGCGTCGAAGTTTGAGGGGTCGGCGCAGCGGCCTTCATAACCGAAGAAGTGGTGAAGAGCTGAGAATTTACCGTCGTATTTACCTTCAGCGCGCATTTCTGCGAGACGTTTGCCTACCATTTCGCTTAGCAATTTTTCAGTTTCGATGAGCGAAACCTGAACGTTGCCGTGGGGGTCACGGTCGAGCGAGAGCTGACGAGCCACGCCTTCGGGAAGCGAAGCATAGACTTCGGCATTTTCTTTAGAGAGATGATCAATGATGTATTGACGTTGTTGTGCGGGAGCAACTTTTGCAAATTCTTCTGCTTTAGCTGCGAGGAGATCATTAAGCTCGGCAATGAGTTTTTTCATTGCAGGAATAAACTCGATGAGGCCTTCGGGAATGAGCACGGTGCCGAAATTGTTGCCGTTTTTAGCGCGGGCAGCCACGATATCGGCAATGTTATTTACAACATCCTGAAGTGAAAGGTTTTTAGCTTCAACTTCTTCTGAGATGATACAAACGTTGGGTTGGGTTTGGAGTGCACATTCAAGGGCGATATGGCTGGCAGAGCGGCCCATGAGTTTGATGAAGTGCCAATATTTTTTTGCTGAGTTGCAGTCGCGCTGAATGTTGCCGATTACTTCAGAGTAAACTTTAGTAGCGGTGTCAAAACCGAAAGAGGTTTCGATAACGTCGTTTTTCAAGTCGCCGTCGATTGTTTTGGGGCAGCCGATTACTTGAACACCTGCGTTGATTGCTTTGTAGTATTCGGCCAGGATGGCAGCGTTAGTGTTAGAGTCGTCGCCACCGATGATAACGAGAGCTGTGATGTTTAGCTCACGAAGAATTTCGAGGCCTTTGTCAAATTGCTCTTTCTTTTCGAGTTTGGTACGGCCTGAGCCGATGATATCGAAGCCGCCGGTGTTGCGGAATTCATCGATGATGGGAGCGGTGAGCTCCATATATTTGTGGTCTACAAAACCGCCGGGACCCATCAGGAAACCATAGAGGCGTGAGTCGCGGTGGATTTTTTTGATACCGTCGAAGAGACCTGAGATAACATTGTGGCCGCCGGGTGCCTGACCGCCTGAAAGAATTACACCAACATTAACCGGTTTGCCGGGAGCAGTAGTTGTTGCTTTTTCAAATTTCAACTCGGGCAGGCCATAGGTATTGGGGAAGAGGGCCTTGATTTCCTCTTGGTTGGCTACTGACTGAGTGGGGCGACCCTCAACGGCTTTTACTGCCGAAGTGAGCACGATGGGGAGCTTGGGCTGATAAGCAGCACGAGCTTTTTGCAAAGCGCTTTTTTTCATCTTATTTGGTTTAGAACTTGTTGTATTGGTTTATATAGTGCAAATTTACAAATAATATCTTAATTTTCAGCGCAACGGTTGATGAAATTATTTTTTGCTTCAATTTTTTTGTTCTTACGAGCCTGTGTTATGCTCCGGCAATGACTTCAACTGTTGGTTGATCTTTGAGGTATAGGCTTATCAATCGGCTGATTTCGTCGGCCGTAATTTGCTCTATGGCTTGTTGTTGCTTATTGAAATAGTCAATTGGAGCATTAAGTCGCTTCAGATTGTCAATATAGTCGAGAATTGAAATAGGGCTGTCAAGGACTGCCACTAACGACGACATTGCTGTTGCTTTCAAATTGGCTAACTCCTCAGGGCTTAGCGGGTTGGTTATCATCAGATTGATTTGGTTGTTGATTTCCTCAATAACTCTATCTACATTAGCCTGAGTTGTCTGACACTTTATGCTGATGTATGATCCTTCAGGCTGTCCGGCGAGCACTGCCGAAATACCGTAGGTCAGCCCCATTTCTTCGCGAATGGTTTTCATTAATCGCGACCCGAAGTATCCTCCCAATGCCATGATTGCAATTCTGAGTTTGCAATAATCGGGGTGATTGCGGTCGATTGTAGGAATACCTATCGCTACTGCAGCTTGTTTCGTGTCAGGCATTTCAATGTATCTGCGGCCAAATTGCGGTTCTTGCTTTATATAATTGTCGGGAGCGAGCAAAGGGAGGCCGAAGGCATTAAGCTGCAGACCTTCGTCCAACGATTTTACCATTGAGTCGGTAATGAGCCCGGAAATTGATAGCATTGGAGCGCTCGCGCAGAATATGCTCTTATATCCCTCTTTCACATCCTCTACTTTAAGTCGGCGCAAAGTGTCGGGGATGGTATCGCAGTTGCGGAGTTTCGAGCCGGGTCCGCTGATTGCCTCGCGCATATTTAAATCGGCCATAACCGCCACCTTCTTGAAGTTGATTTCTGTACCGGCGATTTCGCGTTCAATAGTGTGCTTTACAATTTCGTCGTCAAACAACGGATTGTTGATGATGTCTGATATAAGCGGAAGCAGGTTGGCAAACGTCGAGTTGAGTGAGTAGAGCTTAACATCCGTAAAGTGAGTGCCGATATCTACCTTAAGCCATGCACCGTTGAAGTCTAACGTATTGGAAATGTCGGCGGGAGAATAGTTTTTTGTCCCCTCGATAATCGTTGATTGAACTATCTTGTAGATACTGTCTGTTGACAAATCAGTAGCGCCCCGTGGAAAAGAGATTGTGAGGCAGTTGACCTCCTGGTCGCCGCGCGACAATACGCTGAGGCCACAACCGTTAGTGAGTGTCATTACTTTCGGTTGAGGCAAATGAAACGGGGGAAACGAGGTTATTGCAGGTCGTTGACTGCGGTCAGCCGAGCTGGTCACGGTTATTTTCTTCACGATAATTCGGTTTTATCTGATTTGAGGAGTACAGCTTAAGAAAAGAGGGGAGAACAGTGATTCCGGTCAATAGGAATATGTAAGAAGTGAACAGGCGCCAGATAATAGCCATAATCGCTATTACAGGGCCGTTAATCATATCAGCATAATATGTTTTGAAAAGCATTTCGCCTACGCCGCTACCGCCCGGAGTGGGAACAAACATCAGCAAAATTGTCACTATTATCTGGCGGCCGAAAATGACCGGTTGATTGGCCTCGGGCATAAATGCAAAAAAAATGGCGTTGACTAACAACATTCGTGCAACCCACGTTATAATCGTGGCCAACGAAGGCGCAATCCACCATCGCCAACTGTATTGCTTGATTTCGTATGAAGTCCGGTTAAGCCCGTCGGCTAATTCAGCGGCTTTACCGCGGAATCGGCGCAACAGTTTGTAGTTCGCGATTTTCAGAAAAAAGGCTCCTACTGCCTTTGGCTTATAAAAAATGCCAACGGCCAAGATAATGGAAAAAAATATGACAAGCAGATAAATCCCCATCAGCACCCAAGCCAGATTTGTATCTGTTTTCCCGGCCGAAAAGTTGAGTATTTCACTTGGTGAGATCAGTAGAAAAATTATCGGCACCGTCACCACGAAAAACATCATGTCGAGAAACAACGTCAGAATGGTTATAGCAGTGGCCTGGCCAATATTTAAGCCCCTGCGATGCAAAAAAATCATTGAGAGCAAACTGCCGCCTGCCGATGTAGGAGTAATCGCCGAAGTGAAATCGCAAATCAAACTAACCCTCACAGAATCGCCGCCCGACAGTTTTTTATCAGACAGCTTTCGAAAGCGCCATGCCATTCCGGCTTCTCGGAAAAACAGTAACACTAAAGCCATTATAAGCCCCTCGGTCAGTCGGCTGCTCCATCGTAAAGTTGATAAGTCAAAATTTTTGAAATCAGAGCCGAATTGCCACCATGCAACCCCGGCGGCAATCAATATCGGGATAGCGACTTTTGCTATCAATTTCAATGAGGCTTTAAGAGAACTTTCGGCCACAACTATTGCGATTTTTTTCTGAAAAATGTGATTAAACGATTGGTTAATTCCGAGGCGCGGAGATTAGCTGATTTCAACTCAAAGTTCCTTTGCCTCGGTAGCTGTTTTGATTAATTTGGCGGTTGCCGCCACAGGGTCGTCAGCATTGGTTATTGCTCCTGACACAGCAAAGCCGTTAATACCTACGGCCGAAAGCGCTTTTATATCATTGTCAAAGATGCGGCCACGCACCACCACGGCCGTTTGATTCCCTTTACCGCGAAGCGCTTTGATAAACTCGCCGCATAGCTCCACTGAAAGCGATTCCGGATAGCCTCCGAGCACCACATAGTCGATGTCGGCCGGTTGCATCAGTATAACCTCCTCGGGCGTAGTAACATCAACTCCTATTATGGCATGCGGGCCAAGTAATTCGCGCGCAGCTTCGGGCTTCATATCCCCTTTGCTTAAATGCACGCCAAACACTTTCAGCTCATTGACTAACTCCACATCGTGGTCAATAATCAAAATGGTTTCCGTCTCTTGACAAAGATCTTGTAATTGAGCTGCCACATCGCGCAGCGATGCATCTTCAGGCAGAGAGTCTGTCAGTTGAATCCACTGACATCCACCCTCGATGGCCATTTGAGCCAATTCCTCAATTGAATATGTCGGCGACTGTGAAGTTAAATATTGTATCATGGTAAATTACTGATGTTTATACTAATCATTGAAATAGGTCTGATAACTGACAAACGCGATTACTTGACCAAAAGTTCAGTAATCGCGTTTGTAGTGGGGTGAAATATGGGTCTCGAACCCATGACCTTCGGAACCACAATCCGACGCTCTAACCAACTGAGCTAATCTCACCATTTATTAGGTTGTTAAAACATAATAACCGAAGCTTTTCTGTTTCAACGGTGCAAAGGTAAGCACTTTTTCTGAAAATACCAAACCTTTTTCCCAAAAAATATTGTGGCATTTTTCAGCCTTACAGGAAAAGAGGAATAATTTCTGACTCTCCGCTCTTGCAAGAATAAAAGTTACCCCTCGATATAACGTAAAACCGATAAGTAACTGTTGAAAATTATATTATACTATATGCGGGATGAAAATTTTGATTTTAACCAATTTACAACCGCAGAGAGTATAAAAGAATTTGTTAAGTAGTTTCTTTAGAAATAATACCGTTTAATATTAAAAACTTACTTAAGGCAATTATTATTGCATTTAAGCCGGAGATAATATTATTTGTAAATTTCGTGTGAGGCGGCCAGGAGGGTGTTTTTCATCAAGGAGGCTATGGTCATAGGACCTACACCGCCGGGCACCGGGGTGATGAACGAACACTTAGGGGCAACCGACTCAAAGTCAACGTCGCCCGACAGACGGAAGCCCGATTTTTTTGTAGCGTCGGGAACTCGCGTAGTGCCTACGTCAATGATTGTTGCACCCTCTTTGACCATATCGGCTGTGACAAAGCCAGGTTTGCCGAGGGCGGCGATGATGATGTCGGCTTCACGGCAAATCTCTTTGAGGTTTTCCGAGGCCGAATGACAAACGGTTACGGTGGCGTTGCCGGGATACCCTTTTTGCATCATAAGAGTTGCCACCGGTTTGCCAACTATGTTGCTGCGACCAAGAACTACGCATCTGCGTCCCGATGTAGGAATGTTGTAGCGGGCCAACAGTTCCATAATACCGGCCGGTGTAGCCGATTTAAAGCAGGGCAGACCGATTGACATACGCCCTACGTTGATGGGGTGGAATCCGTCAACATCCTTGCGAGGGTCGATAGCTTCGATAATTTTTTGTTCGTCGATGTGGCGGGGGAGGGGGAGCTGAACAATGAATCCGTCAACGTCTGAATCATTGTTGAGCCGGTCAACGATTTTGAGCAATTCCTCCTCTGTAACATCATCCTCGCGGCGAATGAGCGTTGACTTAAATCCGCACTGTTCGCATGCTTTGACTTTAGCGGCGACGTAAGTTTCGCTGCCACCATCGTGACCCACCAGTACGGCAGCTAAATGGGGGCGCTTTTTGCCGGCCGCAATTATGTTGTCAACCTCTTGGGCAATTTCTTCTTTTAAGGTTGCTGCAACCTTTTTACCGTCAATTAATTCCATGCGAGTAGTTAATTTATGATTGTTATCTATGTGGGGGAGGATTGCTTTTTTTGATAAGCTACTTAGCCTTTGCGGGCTTGACGCATCATTTTGGCAAGTTTGATAGGATTTTTGGTGGTAGCCATTTTCATCATCTTGCGGGTTTGCTCAAATTGAGTGAGCAAGCGGTTGACTTCAGCAATGTTGGTGCCTGAACCTTTGGCTATGCGTTTGCGGCGCGAACCGTTGATGATTTCGGGATTTTCACGCTCGTAAGGGGTCATTGACTGAATGATTGCGGTAACGCCTTTGAAAGCATTGTTATCAATCTCTACATCTTTGATAGCCTTTCCAACACCGGGAATCATTGAAGCTAAATCTTTCAGATTGCCCATTTTTTGGATTTGCTGAATTTGATTGAGGAAGTCGTTGAAGTCAAATTTATTTTTCTTGATTTTAGCTTCAAGTTTTTTAACTTCCTCTTCATCATATTGCTGCTGGATTTTTTCAACGAGAGAAACCACGTCGCCCATACCGAGTATACGGTCAGCCATGCGCGAGGGGTGGAAAAGATCGATTGCATCAAGCTTTTCGCCCGTACCGATGAATTTGATTGGCTTGGTAACGACTGTGCGGATTGAGAGAGCTGCACCGCCGCGGGTGTCGCCATCGAGCTTGGTGAGCACAACACCGTCGAAGTCGAGTCGTTCATTAAATTCACGAGCGGTGTTAACAGCGTCTTGACCGGTCATAGAGTCAACCACAAAAAGGGTTTCCTGAGGGCGGATTGCTTTCTTGATGGCTTCAATCTCGTCCATCATCGCTTCATCGACCGCCAGACGACCGGCGGTGTCGACAATCACGAGGTCAAGGTTGTTGAGTTTGGCATATTTTATTGCGTTCTGAGCAATTTCAACAGGATTTTTGCTTTCAGGCTCAGTGTAAACAGGCACTTCAATTTGAGAGCCGAGCACCTTTAGTTGCTCGATTGCAGCAGGGCGGTAAACGTCGCAAGCCACGAGCAAGGGGCGTTTCCCTTGTTCGCTTTTGAATTTCTTGGCCAATTTGCCCGAGAATGTGGTTTTACCCGAGCCTTGTAGACCCGACATTAGAATAACGGTGGGGTTGCCTGACAGATTGACTTTGGCGGCCTCGCTGCCCATAAGCGTTGCGAGCTCATCGTGTACAATCTTAATCATCAACTGCTTTGGCTCCAAAGCGTTGATAACGTTCTGGCCTATTGCTTTTTTCTTGACAGTGTCGGTGAAAGTCTTGGCAACTTTATAGTTAACATCGGCATCCAGAAGGGCACGGCGCACATCTTTAAGAGTCTCGGCTACGTTGATTTCAGTGATTCGGCCCTGGCCTTTAAGAATTTTAAAACTGCGTTCGAGTTTTTCGCTTAAGCTGTCAAACATATCTTGTAATTATTGAAGTAACTTGTTTATTATTTTTGAGAATGAGAGAGGCCGGGATTATTTGGGGAGGAGATTGGTGGCCGTGTCGGGAAAAATCACCTTAGGCTTGAAGCCGGCAACTTCGTCGGGAGTTACGTAAGCGTATGCCATGATGATAACGATGTCGCCTTTCTGCACCTTACGGGCTGCGGCACCATTCAAGCAGATAACGCCTGAACCGCGTGGACCGGCAATTGTGTAGGTGTCGAAGCGTTCGCCATTGTTATTATTAACAATGTAGACGCGCTCCCCTACGAATATTCCTGCCGCATCAAGCAAATCTTCATCGATAGTGATACTGCCTATGTAGTCAAGGCGCGATTCGGTGACGGTGACGCGATGTATTTTTGATTTCAGGAGTTCGACCTGGACCATGATATTGTGATTTATACGTGGGTGATTACGCCACTAATGGCTTTAGTTTAACTTATATGTGATGTTATCAATCAATCTGACATCGCCAACGTTAACGGTAACGCAGCCAACAGCCGTGGAGTCGGGTGCCTCAGCCCAATTGCTGATGGGTTGCATGGTCAGTGGATTGACAATCTGATAATACTCGACGTCAAGTTCGGGATTGGAGTTGATTTCATCAATGACCGAAGCAATTGTTTCAGCTACCGTGTGATTGGCCGCATAGCGAGTTGATGCTTCCAATGCTGCGTGAATTGCCGGGGCTGCTTTGCGCCCTTCCGGAGTGAGGCGAACATTGCGGCTGCTCAGGGCCAATCCGTCGGCTTCGCGCTTGATCGGGCAGGCTATGATATCGATATAATCAAATCCGGAAATTTCGGCCATGCGGCGTATAACTGCAATTTGTTGGAAATCCTTTTCGCCAAAATACGCACGAGTGGGCTTGGTCAGGTCAAACAATTTGCTGACAATTTGAGCCACACCGTTAAAGTGACCCGGACGCATAGCGCCCTCCATCACTTCAGCAACCGGACCAAGGTCGAATTGGCGTGTGTCAGGCTCGGGATAAATTTCCTCTACCGTGGGGATAAATGCATAATCAACCCCTACAGCATCAAGTTTACGGCAATCCTCAGCCTCGGTGCGCGGATAAGTTGCCAGGTCGGCCGGATTGTTAAACTGAGTAGGGTTGACAAACACACTCACTACTACTATATCATTTTCAGCACGGGCTTTATCAACCAATGAAATGTGGCCTGCATGTAATGCTCCCATGGTGGGCACGAGGCCTATTGATTTTGATTCAGCACGGAGTTTTTCAATCAGTTGTTTAAGCTCCTTTTGTGTTCTGATTACTTCCATTATGGATTTATTAGTGGTTTTTGGGAAAATATCGTCATCCAAGTCTCTGATTCGCTCAGATGATGTTAAATTTCCTTTGATTCCGACAAAGTTGCTGCAAAGTTACAAAACAATCCTTAAATGATAAAAATCTCTCGCAAATTTTTGCTAACTTTACAATCTAAAAATCCAAAATATGACCCCGCAACAGCAATTTTCTTCATCACTTCTTGAAACGGCCGTAAGTGAACTGGCCAAACTCCCGGGCGTCGGGCGCAAGACTGCGCTTCGATTGGCGCTGCATTTGCTTCGGCGCGAACCTGCCGAAGGGGAGCAACTCGGTCTTTCGATTATAAAGTTGTGCAATGAAATCAAATATTGCAAAGTATGTCACAATATCTCCGAAGACGAAGTTTGTGACGTATGCAGTAACCCGCGCCGCGACAGTTCCATAATTTGTGTGGTAGAGAACGTGCAGGATGTGATGCACATTGAGCGCACCGGCCAGTTTCGCGGGTTATATCATGTTCTTAACGGGTTGATTTCGCCAATGGACGGAATCGGCCCTGACCAATTGCAAATCAATTCGCTCGTTGAACGCGTCAAGCAGAGTGGGGTAGTGGAAGTTATTCTTGCTTTGAGTGCGACAATGGAGGGCGACACAACCAACTATTATATTTATAGAATGTTGCGCGACACAGGTGTTAAAATCACACAGTTGGCTCGTGGCGTTCAGGTTGGCAACGAAATTGAGTACACAGATGAAATTACTCTCGGTCGCTCACTCCTCAATCGCACCCCCTTCGGCGATTAATTGAAAATCGGATGCATGGGCATACGTTGCCATTCGCGAAATTCTTCGCCAAGGCGCTTTACAGCCGTGTGCCACATATTGTCGTCGGTAAGAGTCAGGATTTCACTGTTGGAAAGTGGCTGAGCAACTATCCAGCTATCAGTGTGGATTTCGCTTTTCAGCTGACCCGGACTCCACCCTGAATAGCCTACAAAGAATCTTATTGATCCCTCGATTGGATAACCGGCATTTATATAGTTGACAACATCATCCAAGTCGCCACCTACAAATAGTCCGGGCGCAATTGCCGTGGCATTATTGAAGGCATCTCCAAGGGTATGCATAAATATCAATCGGTCGGCACCAACCGGTCCACCCGCAAAAACCGGGATTTTCAAACCCGGTTTTATGCCGTCGATGGCTTTATCGAGTGTCAACGGGGTAGTGCGGTTCAGCACCAGTCCCAAAGTTTCGCCTGTGGGAACGTAATCAATGATTTCCACTACTGAATGATTGAAATGCGCATCAGTCAGTGATGGAAAAGCAATTAGCTGAGAGCCTTCGCGAGGCTGAGCTATGCGATAGTTTTCAGTTCCCTGCATTAATAATCCGGCTTTAAATATTGTTTTCAAGCAAATAATTCTCAGCATCTAAAGCGGCGCGACAACCCATAGCGGCAGCTGTGATGGCTTGCTGATAATGTGGGTCGGCTACATCTCCGGCGGCAAAAACGCCTTTAACGTTGGTTGCCGTTGTAGAAGTGTGGAGATTAATGTAGCCCTGGTCATCGAGGTCAATCCATTCTTTGAAGAGCGCTGTGTTGGGAGTATGACCGATTGCCAGGAAGAAACCATCGATTGAGATGTCAAAGGTTTGTTCCTCCTCAGTGCCGCGATTTTGCACTAATTTGGCTCCTTCAAGCACCTCTTCGCCAAACAATGAGAGTGTTTCGCAAGAGAACAATACCGTTATCTTCTCATTTTGGAGTACGCGCTGCTGCATCACCTTTGAAGCACGCAGATAAGGTTTACGCACTATTAAATAAACTTTTTTGGCGAGCGAGCTAAGATAGAGTGCTTCTTCACAAGCTGAATCGCCGCCACCAACTACTGCCACCGTGCGGTTGCGATAGAAGAAACCGTCGCATGTGGCGCATGCCGACACACCCATACCCATATATTTTTGCTCGTCGGGCAACCCTAAGTAGCGCGCAGTTGCGCCTGTTGCAATGATAATAGAGTGGGCCTTCAGCTCCTCCTTGCCAACGGTCACGGTAAACGGACGTACCGACAGGTCTACCTTGTCAACATTACCTTGGCGAATGTCTGCACCAAATTTAATTGCTTGGCGCTTGATATCGTCTACAAGCTGAGGGCCGGTAACGCCGTCAGGATAACCGGGGAAATTCTCGACTTCGGTGGTTGTGGTCAGTTGGCCGCCGGGTTGCAAGCCTTCGATTACCACCGGATTAATGTTAGCGCGTGAAGCATATATTGCTGCAGTGTAGCCTGCGGGGCCACCGCCAATGATGAGGCATTTGATTGTGTTGTCCATAATTGTGGTATTATATCAGGTTGATGTTTCAGTTATCAGTCGCGTAAGTCAACGATTTGATAACCGGGATATTTTGATTTATCGAGTTTGAATGATGAGTCGGTTACAGATGCATTGAGCGAAATGTCTGAAAAGTTAAACGTCAGTTTTTCACCCGATTTAAGCTCTACCTCGGCTTTAACCGGAAGATTTGTTGAGCGATTGGCCGTCAGGACTATTCGCTTCACATTGTCCTGACCCGAGCCGGCCTTGGGCGTGAGCGCCAGCTTGATTTGATTGTCAGGAGCAGTCAGTCGAGAGGCTTTAAACGCATTTTGACCTTGCTTAATCAGAATCAAAGGATTTATTTCAGCCAACATTTCGTCGTCAGGCTCGAAGATGTTGATTTCTTTTGAAAATTCATTTGCCTGCCAAACATCTTTACCATCATAAATAGTTACGGAGTTGGCTATAGAAACGGCAAATTTTTTGTCTTTAATCTTGATTGAGCCTGATGATTTGCTGCCATCTGTGGAGATGCAAGAAAATTTGGCGGTAAGCGATTTTGCAGCTGAAAGTTTGTTTACGATCGACTGCAACTCGGTTTGTGCATTAGGCTTGGATTGCGCGAATGAGCTTTGCAAAATCATCGCTAAGCACAGGCTGAGCAACAAAAATATTTTACCTCTTACTTCTTTCATTTAAGTAAATAACAAAACTGGTGTTAAATTGATAACAAATTTGGCAGCGCAACGGTTCTAAATGTTACTGCTTTTGCGGATTTGCATTAGAATGTCCTCGAGCATCATCGGGTCAACGAGCACTCGTCGTGGTTTTCCCCCTTGTGCTTTGTCTACAACGCCGAAGCGCTCGAGTTGGTCCATGATTTTGCCGGCACGGTTGTAGCCGATAGAGTAGCGACGCTGCACTGACGAGGTGGATGCCGTGTTGCCTTGCACAATCCAGCGGCCTACATCTTCGAGCAGAGGGTCAAGCTCGGCAATGGTAGGTGTTCCGGCTGAGCCTTTGTCATCGCCGTCATCCTCAACCTCAGGCAGCATATACGCCGTCGCAAAGCCCATTTGGTTACTTATATGATTACATATAGCGTCAACCTCATTGGTGTCGATAAACGCACACTGCACTCGTTCCATGGTGCCGTTGCTGCTGATGAGCATATCGCCGCGGCCAATAAGCTGGTTAGCTCCCGGAGAGTCGAGAATAGTTCGGGAGTCAACCATCTGCGACACACGGAAACCGATTCGGCCGGGGAAGTTAGCTTTAATAATGCCGGTAATTACATTGGTTGACGGGCGCTGAGTGGCAATAATCATGTGCATGCCAACCGCGCGAGCTTTCTGTGCAATACGGGCAATTGGGGTCTCGACCTCTTTGCCTGCCATCATAATTAAGTCAGCAAACTCATCGACTATCATTACTATGTATGGCATATAGCGGTGGCCATGCTCCGGATTCAGTCGGCGATTGATGAATCGCTCGTTGTACTCAATGAGCGAGCGGCACCCCGCATCTTTCAGCAACGCATAGCGGTCGTCCATCTCCTGACAGAGAGATTTCAAAGTTGCCACAACCTTGTGGGGGTCGGTCACTACCGGTTCCTCCTCATCAGGAAGCTTGGCCAGATAATGTTTCTCCAGACATGCGTAGAGGCTGAACTCTACCATTTTAGGGTCTACGAGCACGAATTTCAGTTCCGATGGGTGACGTTTGTAGAGCAGCGAAGCTATGATAGTGTTCAGGCCTACAGATTTACCTTGACCTGTCGCACCGGCCACAAGCAAGTGGGGCATCTTGGCCAAATCGGCAATGAAAACGTCATTAGAAATCGTAGCGCCCAAAGCCATCGGCAACTCCATTTTCGTTTCTTGAAACGCTTTAGAACCGAGAATTGACCGAATTGAAACGGTTTGTGGTTCCTTATTCGGCACTTCTATGCCGATTGTGCCTTTTCCCGGAATGGGCGCAATAATTCGAATACCCAATGCCGCCAAGCTCATTGCAATATCATCTTCCAAACGCTTGATTGTGGCAATTCTGACACCCTCAGCCGGGATGATTTCGTAGAGTGTAACGGTAGGACCAACGGTTGCCTTGATTTTGTCGATTTTGACGTTGTACTGCTCAAGTGTGCGGGTAATTCGCTCTTTATTCTCTTCCTGCTCGCTTATGTCGGCACTAACCGTTTTGCGCGGGCGGTCAGTGAGCAAATCAATCGACGGCATGCGGAAACGCGACAGCTCGGCTTTAGGGTCGTAGGGGCCTTGAGCAGCTACCTGTTCCGGAAGTCCGGAGCCTTGTTCAATTTCACGCTCTTCCGCAACCTCAAATCCGGGGCCTTCAGCAGCCACTTGCATTTGCTCTGTTGCCATAGGTGCGGGTTGAGCGGTCACTTCTTGATTTGATTCTAAATTTTCTGTTCCTGACGCGGGGGCAGAAGTCTCAGAATTTGCAGAAGCTTTACCTTCCGTTTCATTTCTGTCAATTACAGAATTCTGCTGTGGTTGATTTGACTCGGGCTCAAAAGGTGACTGAGCATCCGGGTCGCCGATTGTGATTCTGTAATTCTCGGGGTCTTCGAGTTGAGGCAATCCGTTGATTTGAGGCTCTTCAAAATCATCAGCGACCTCTTCATTGTCATCTTCGGTTTGATCAAGTTCACCATCATTAGAGAGTGGGGTATCGGCAAGAGCTTCGGCCACAGCGCGTTCCTTTTCTCGGCGTTGGTCCTCGGCACGTTGACGACGGTCGCGCAAATTACGCATTTTGATTTGATAACGGCGATAAAGTCCCATCAGCTCATTGATATAGAGGGTCACGGTGATAGCGACTAAAAGAGCGTTGACGAGCATTGCCCCAAACCATCCGATATGTGAAATCAGCAACACGTTAATATACCGGCCGTGATAGCCACCCGGAGGAATTGTGGCGCTTGAATTAATGAAAATAAGCCCTAACACCATTGAGATGGTGATCGCGAGCATCAGCATCTTGAACGTTAATTTCCAAAACTTGATTTTTTTAACGCCCAGCAAGGCCAATGATATGATTACCAAATATATAATCAACACTATTGATCCGAAACCAAGGCCCTCTACAAAGAGATGGTGGCTCACTTTTGCCCCGACCGGGCCGGCTGTGTTGGATATGTTTTCGCCTTGGTTAACAATTTGTTCCGTAGTCAGTGATGTTACTTTGCTCTGGTCGTTGTCGTTGGCTCGCAGAAATGATAGTGCCGCGATAGAAAGCCAGCAGCAAAGCAAAATAATAGCTATGCCGGCCACAATGCGGGTGCGCATTGAGGTCAGGAAATCTACAAAACGAGTGATTAACGAAGGTGACTTAGGTTGGTGTCCGCGTTGTGGATTTTGACGCTTATCATTTTGCGAGCGCCCGCGTTTGTCAGCTTCGTTTCGCCGAGTGGACTCTTCGTCACGGTTATTATAGCGGTCGTAGCGATTGCCACCCTGACGGTCAGCATTGTCGCGAGATGTCGATGCCGCTCTCCGACGTGCCGGCTGAGCGTTTACAGGGACACGTTC